>NZ_JBYTDL010000003.1:76722-197812 GCF_058791335.1 Lysinibacillus sp. EB271-A1-10B | reverse complement strand
GTTCACTCCCTCAAAGTATTCTATTACCTTTTTGTAAAACATTGATTCTACTGTTCCAGAATCATTCAAATGCATTTGAACCTCGCTTAACTTCTGAATTGGTACAAATAATTGTTTAAAAGCTGGACATGCTTCAAGATGATTCTCTACGTGTTTCGGATAGCCACCTTTAAAAACAGAAAAACGGTGTACCCCTTTTACTGGAGGTCCAACGTATATCAATTGCTGTTCATTTTCTTTTGTCTTTTTAACTGCCTCGTCAACCTGTTCGGTTGATGCAGTTTCTTTTTCTTTTGCCTTTTTAATTGCATCGCCAACATTTTCAGGCGATACCTTTTCAGATACTTCGATAGTCATCTAATACACTCCTATCCCAAGCTACTTGCGGTAAATTGAACTGTACATCCATAACACCATGCCACATAGGTTTCATTTGTTCTTCAAATAACGCTGTACTAATTTTTCCTGTCAGTACGGCTGCACCAATTACTTGTTTTTTTCCTAATGCAATTTTTATCCTATTCATGACATTTAAGGTGTCGCGCCAACCATGTTGCTCATCTTTGCTATATGTTCCAATAACTAATCTGAGTGTGGCGACATTCTCTTTATATTGTTCATCATCTTCATCTAGATAGCGCACAATGACAAATGGATACTCCTCTTGTTCTGTATCTCCACCTCTACGTGAAGATTTTTCTTTTGGAGGTAAATAGCCGTCATATACCGTAGGAGCTTTTTTGATATTTTCATCTTTAGTAGGTAGTCGTATCTCTTTCAGTTCCTCATTTAGAAATACAACTAACTTGTCTATTAAATCGATATTTAACATTTACGTCACGTCACCCTCTAAGTAATCTATTTAGCTCATGCTCTACACGTTCATCAAGCACCGTTTGGCCACGTTTAATTATTTCTTCTGCTATTTCATCTTTACTCATCATCTGCGCAATAGAAGGGCCGTGTAACCCTTTGATTGGCAATCGACTCTGACCTACACGAGTAAATACATTAACGTGTGAATTGCTCATTTTATTAACAAATCCATGTTTAATTACTTTTCGGCTACTGCCTTTTTTCACACGCGCTCGAACGATTACAGTGTCTGGTGAGTTAGGTGTAACATCAAATTTCATTAATGGCGTTACAGGACCACTTGCTCGAATTTGAGCAGATAAATTGCCAGCTGTGGCATTTCGTATTTTTATACGCTTTTTTACATCCTCAGATTTCACGATATAATTTTTACGTATTAACACACTACTTCTTGTTCTCGCAGCAGTTGCAGACCTGTTAATGGCTCTCACCAGTACTTTTTTTGTTTCTTTTGGTGTTTTTTCAAATAGTTGCTCAATTCTTTCAGCATTATCAACTCGGATTTGGATCATAACAAATCCCCCTTAGCCTTTGAAATTAGCCAACTCCATAATTTTCAGCACATCCTCGACTCGTCCTTCGATCAAAATGAATCTATCATTCGCACCTACTGTATAAGAGTGTTCATAGCGAATATGATTTTTGCGTAATTGTGGTTTTAATGGTGATGAAATACCTATTCCTTGCTTTATTTCGGTCGTTAATTCTTCCGAAATATCAACTACTTCGGAAATATTCACCCCTTTGTCATACCTATGTTTGCAATCCTCATCAAAAATTTCTTTGAAGTACTTCATCTTTTTACTGATGTTTTCAGGAGGTATTACAACCATTTCAGGTGATGGAAATACAGGGATATCCATCAAAACTCGTAACGGTAAATTATGTTTTAAACAATGGGTTGCATGTAATTCTAACTTTGAAAATTTCAAAATAATCCCTACTTTCTTTTATGATCACACTAAACTTCATTAGCCGATAAAACGATTTTAATAATACCCATATCTTCTGAGGATTCTTCTACGTAATATTCATTCCCATCTAAATCTAAAACACTACCAACTTTCGGGACGTAAAAATCACTACTTCTCACAAAAATTGTTTTAAAATGTGAAAACACTTCTTGTGCAGCACTTAGTTGGTCTTTCCCATAGCCTTTCAGTTCTTCAAGGCTAGTATCTTCAACTACTAAGCCTAACGTTTTCCCATCTAACTCATGTTCTTCTGCAAATTCATTGGCATTAAAAAAAACACTAGAAAGGTCTTTTTCTAATGCTTCTTTAAAATTCATATTTCCACGCTCCCTTAGTCCTCTAATTGATCTAAGAAATATGCAGATTTATCATTTTCCACGATTAAAGCAATAATATTTGACTTGCTAATATTACCTTTCCATTCTAGACCTTGTTGTTTAGCACCATCTTTTAACTCGTCTAAATCAAAGTTAAGGTCCAGCGTCTTTTCGATAGGTTCATCTTCCAGTACATTGGTTTCAGTTGGCTCTTTAACAGTTGGAATTACTTTCTCATCCTCTTTTACAACTGCAGTAACAACACCTAATTTTAAAAGTCTAGCACTCTCTTTTTCTGTTATTGCAGATTCTGCGAGAAAATCACCTAGATAATATCGTTCACCATTATGACGTAATGGCGATAGTACTTTGTATCCTCTCATACAAACCCTCCTAGACTACTTTTGAAGTTAACCATGCATCTACATTTCCTGGCTTTGGGATAGGACGAGATGCAAGGCGTACCATTTTTTGTTCATTCTGATGGTCTGCCCAAATTTTAGGAACTCGCTCACCCTCGTAAGTCATAAACTCGTCATTTTTCTCCATCTGTGTAATAGCACCGTATGCGAAGCCTGCGAAATTTTTCTTAGCTAGAATGACCGTATCAGCAGGGATATATGGTTTTTCTTCTCCATTATCATCTAAATACCAATCGTCATAAGTATAGATTTCAACCCCTAACCCTGGTAACTTACCAATGAAAGTTACAGCATCACTTTTAATGCTAGGTTCAATATTACCGAAATTCATATTCTTTTTATCAAACATTTCTTTGATAATAGGGTGATTAATAAATGCTTTTTCTGCATTTTCCCCAAGAAGTAATGTGTCTGGTGCTACACCTGAATTTTTTGTTACTAATTTTCTCCACTCTTTAATATCTTGGTACGGATTTGAAACATATTCTTCCTCAGAATTTTGAGTATAGTTATCCCATTTGTCAACACCTGATAAAGTGACACCTTGAGTAAAGTTAAAATCAAGTTCCTGTTCTACAAAGCTATCAGGACCTTCACCTGTGTATCCCTTCATAATAACCTTACCGTTAATCAATGTTTGAGCAGCTAACCACTCTTCACGACGGCTAATCATTTCATTTAATTCAATTAAATCATTCGCTAAGAGCTCCCGTGATCGTTGAGCAGGTGTTTTTGTACTAACTACACTTTCTCCAGCTAATCGCTTTGTAATATCATCAATTGTTAATGATTTTTGTGGGGCAATACGTGGGGCAGTGTATTTTTCAGTACGGTACCCATCACGTTTAATTGTTACACCACCGGTACGTGGTGCCACAAATGGTGCCATTTTTCGTTTACCTTTTGTGTAATCAATTAGAACATCTTCAGTTGGGAATGTTTCAGGTGTATTAAAAAAAGTGTCACGCAAGAATGTGTGCACTTTTGGCATTTGAGTAATAGCTTTTAAGATTGTAATAGTTTTATATAGTTCCATATTTGTTCCTCCTTAAATTGAACCCTTTAAATAAATTCCTTTAGTGCGTAAAACATCATAATGAACAGATACTTTATCTGTACCATCTGTAAGTAAAGCATCTGAATTAAATGATCCTGAAATATAGGTTTCAGCAAAAACAGCCTTCCCAGGCTCACTTCCTGTGTCAACGTCATCCGTCAAAATGGCATCTGCAAGAATTGGTGTTGTAGCCGTTGTACTAGCTACTAAGTATTCCCCGTCACCGTCTTTACCAATGATTGTGCCTTGTAATAAAAGACCTTGGTCAGCTTTTAATTTAGCTGATCCTGTTTGAATGGGGAATGAAGTATCATAGATTAAATTGTTTGGCTCATAAGAACCGACTTGACCATTTAACTTCATTATTGTTTTCCTCCTTTTGCAAAAATATTAGCTAACGCTTCAGCTTCTTTTTCTACCTCATCCATAGGATCAGATTGAACCGGCGCATTAGAACCAGGAATTTCGTTTAGTGGTGCAGCATCTTTTTGCATATTAATTAATTGATTTTGAGCTTGTTCTTTTTGAGCCTTTAAAGCATTAATTGCAAACTGTGCAGCTGGAATAGGATTTTCGTATTTCGCATTATTAACTAAGGCTTCATTGCCTGGCACTGCAATATCTTCAATTGCTTTGATTCTTGAGTTTTCAGCCTTTACACCTTCTGCATACCCCATATTCTTCACTTGCTCAAATAGTTCTGGATGTTCATTTTGTAACGTCTGTAAGTCCATAACATCATTTCCTCCATTATCTTTATTTTTATTTATTAAATTGTTAGCTTGATTTACAACATTCGCTGCAGGATCTCTTGCCATTTGTTGCCTTACTTTATCAATGACTTCTTGAGGTATTACGCTGTTAATACCTAAATCAGCAACCGCATATACTTCTTTTTCAAACATAATTGCATCTATAAATCCATGTTCTTTAGCTTGTTGGGCTGTCATCCATGTTGTTTTATCCATCATAATTTTTAATTCATCACTAGATTTACCTGTTTTTGCAGTATAGGAATTAATAATCGAGGCATTTACATTTTTCAAAAACTCACTATTATCATCCATTACTTGATAATCACCATGTGCACCATTTGCTGCATTGTGAATCATCATTTGTGCAGTAGGCGACATCATAACATTCGTTCCTGCCATTGCAATTACAGACGCAGCACTTGCAGCGACACCGACAATTTCGACATTAACTGTTCCGGCAAAAGATTTTAGGGCCGTGTAAATTTCAGAAGCACTAAAAACAGAGCCACCTCCACTATTTATCACAACTTGTAACTCTTTATGGTTGTTTTTAATAGCCTGGTCGATAGAGTTTATTACCTTTCCAGGGCTCACAGCTGGAATACTAAAATAATCGTAGATCCATTGATCACCATCGTTAATAACAGGTCCTTTAATTTCCACTCTCATTATTCTTTCTCTCACCTCCTTCATCTGATTTATCAGATTGAATATTTATATTTACAGGTGCATTAAAACCTGCTTCGTTTCGCAACTGTTCCTCACGTTTTCTCAATTCATGATTACGGAAGAAATCAGTTCCTGTTAATTCTTGTGCTTCTCGAGTACGAGTGCTCAAACCCGATTCAATACGTAAAATTGCTGCTTCTACTTCTTTTTTAGGATCTAATTGACCTTGTGTTGGTCCATTCCATTCTGCACTACAATATGCTTTTCGAATTAAAGGATCATCAAAGAAACCTGGTGCATGTATACGTCCTTTTAAAACTGCTTCAGCAAAAAACTCTTCATAAATAGGCTGACAAAAATTTTTTGATAGCCAGACTCGACGTTTTTTAAACATCTTCCACGCTTCAAGTAATGCACCTCTTGACGCTGAATAGGATGAAGTAAAGTGTTTCATTAATACTTCATAAGGAATCTCTAAGGCAACTCCTATTTGACGAAATATAGCTGTTGTAAAAGCATCAAAATTTGGATTTGGTCTACCTGGGTTAGATTCTTGAATTTTTTCGCCTTCACGAAGAAATGTGACTGAGCCATTTCCGATGTTTATTTTTGAATCATCTTCCTCAAAGTCGTTATCTTCTTCCCCAAAACCTCCACCAAACTCGTTTTGTGACGAAGCTTCAGTTGTAATAAATACTGAATACATACCACTTATTACAGCTGCCATTAATTCAGCATCTGTATATCGATCAATTTGTTTTAATCCTTCGATAACAGGCGCTAAAATCGGTATTCCGCGACGTTGTTCAGGACGTTCAATATCTAATAAATGAATAACATTTAAACGCCCAGTGAGTTTTCCATACTTTTCTACTCGTTTCCAATTATTCTGACCGGTCAAAGAACTATTTGGATGTTTATCTGCAATATGATAGGCAATGACTTCACCTGTAGAATCTATTTCTACGCCATTTATCAACCGTTCTTCAGTAAATGTATTGATAAATGGATTACATACTCTATCTGCTTCAATCAACTTCACTGTAAGTTCATACAGTGAGCCAACCCGTTTTTTATAAGGTAGAATGGAAAAACAGTCCCCAGAAGCTAAGGTTGATAAAAGTGCCAATTGTTGCAATTGACCGAAGTCACACATACGGTTAGCATCACAATTTTTAGAATCAGCCCAACATTCAAATTCGCGCTCAATTTTATCCTCTATAACTTCGGCTTCTTCTTGTGAAAGGCCTAAAAAATCGCCGTCAATTTGAGCATTTAATTTCAGCTCATAACCGACGACGTTGGTTACAATGGATTTTAATGATCCACTAGCGATAGGTGCACCCATATATAAATCTCTGGAACGTTCACGCATCGTTTCAACATTACGCTCTATATCATCAATTGGATCACTTAAAGAACTAATCCAACCTACGACAGAACGTTTTGTATCACTTGCAGCATGATTGCCATAGCCAGCAGAATTTACAGGTCCATTTTTTAAGGTAGTGTTCTCTCTTTTGTTACTTATAAAGTTTTTAACTTTTATTACACCTTGTTTAAAAATATCCATTATTCTCACCTACCTTCTAACAATCACGAGGAATAAATTGTTTTGTTCTTCGCATCCGTTTACCCTTTTGTACCATTTCAAGCTCAGCAACTTTATTTTCCCAATAGGTAATTCGTTTAGCGACTTCAGATAAATTGGCTTTTGTTAAACTTCTATTACTTATTGTGTAACTTTGTGCATTTGCAATAGTACGCTCTGCTTCTAGCCAAATCCTTAGATTTTCTTGAGCTTCCTCTAATGTAATAGCCATTAATAATTTACCTCCCTTACTCTTTTTCTTTTTTTCTTAACACCATAAATACCGGCGTATTCTTTTTCAAAGTTCGGATTTACTATTTCGATTGCTGCTGTATTATAGACACGTAAATCAAACGGTTCGTTCCGAGCGCGTTTCTTGACCCATATATGATAAGGTCTCCCTTTTTCATGACGTGTTTCCAGCTTCTCAGCTGTTAAACCAAGAAAATAATTTAGTTCATAGCCTTGTCCTTTTGGAAAATGACAATAGTTTGGACCTAATTCATCTACCTGAAGGCTAGAGAGAACGCGTGCCTTCCCATCATTAACACCAAGGCGAACAAGCAGTGTTTTCAATGGTTTTGGTCTTGATGTACCTGCTAAAAGTGGAATGTACTCACCTTTTACCGCACTTGCGCCCTTTATAGCATAAATTCGCCGTGCTTCCCGAGCTTTTGTAAAACGGTAGACCTCCTGTGTAAAGTGACCACCTGAGTCGATGCAAGTACAAGTTATGCCAAATTGTTTACCGTTTGCTTTGCTCCAACGTTTTTGGAGCCATAAATCAAGCTGTTGCCATGTTTCATCTTGTTTCAAATCTCCATATAAAACATGATATTCTATCCCCCATGACTCTCGACCAGCGCCCCAACCGACCACTTCAATTTCAAATCGATCGTCTTGGACGTCGACAGCAGCAGTTAGCACTTTTACCGGGCTTGGAACTTCGGCATCATATTTTTCACGACGTTCAAATAGAATATCTTCATCGACCGTTGTTCCTTGTTCTTCCCATGACTCACCTAAAACGGTGTTCTTCCATGTCTTCAACTTTTCCAGTCCGTCCCGTTTCGCTTCTAAAAAATCTCTAACTATTTTCTCCCACGTTACCCATGGACTGGCAAATTGGTTCAAATGGAAGCCACGACGGCGTGAATGTTTCTTTTGTGCAATCCATTTACCTTCAGCACGCTTCCATTCACGTTCGCTATGTAAACACCCACATTCATTACAAGCATGATTTACTTCATCCACAATGAATTCGTTATCCTCTGTTTTATGGTACTCGAATTTTATTTGCTCCCATTTCATTGGCTGGGATGTACTACATGACGGACAAGCGAATGACCACTGCTCCATCGTACTATCTTCATACAACTGCTCAATTCGTGAAGTACCCTTATCAAGTGGCGTTGACACATAAACATGCTTTCGATTAGATGGAAAAGTTGTTGTACGCATTTTTGCTAAATTAATAGGATCTCCCTCTTTACCAGCAGACACTGGATAACGATCTACCTCGTCACATAGCAAAATTCGAATTGGTCTACTTGATAAAGATTTAGCTGCATTTGCACCAACAATCGCAATGGAACCACCCAAAAAAGCTTTTTCATCTATTGTGTTACCTGCATTTTTTGCTACTTTATCACGTAATGCCTTGCTTGCTTGAATCATTGTGGAGAGCCTTGTTGTTGAGAAATATCGAATTAATTTTTTGTTTGGCAGCATGAACATAATTGGACATGGATCATAATCTATGTGATAACCAACCATGTTCAACATAAACTCTGTTTTACCAACCTGAGCTGATGCCATAATCGCTACTTCTTCAATGTCTGAATCTGTAATACAGTCCATGATTTCTCGCATATATGGTGCACGACTTGTACGCCAAGGACCCGACTCAGCAGATGTATCAGAAGTCAAAATACGATAATTATCGGCCCACTCTGAAACTGTTAAATTTGGACGTGGGGACCACAGTTGCGCTAAATCTTTAAATAAATCGATTGTTTTTTCTTTAACCAACTTATTCGCTACTTTCTTTTTCAAAAAGTTTAGGCGAATAATCTACTAAAACGTTTAAAGCATCTACGATTTCTTGTTTTAAAATTTGTTCAATCGTTTTAGAAGATTCACAATCCAACTGTGGGCTAATCCGTGTCGGTAATGACAATAATTTCGATTTAGCGCTTAAAATCATATCACCCATTACCAGGCGGACGTCTTCTGCAGCGTGTAATTGCCCTCGTAATTGCCGCACTTGTAATTCTGTTTTTTCTTTCTTTAGAATTTCATGCTCAGTTTTAACATCAACATGACGGGGCTTCCCTTCTTCCTCTTTACCACCTGAAGCATGCTCAATATAAGCGAGAATATTTTCCGCCATATTGTATTTTCCACGTCCGCATTGTGTGAGTACACCATCACGTGTTAACTGACGAATCCATTGCGGCGTTTTTCCTACCAATTTTGCAAATTCACTTGTTGCAATTTCAAAAGTAGTAAGGTTATCTACTTTCGCTTTTGATTTTGTCATATCTCACACCTCACTTTCGCTTTTATGCTTATATCCCCGCTTCATTTTCCAAAATATTAGATGAAGGATTTTTTTCAAAGTTGTCACTTTCAGCTCCCTCAAGCGAAAGCGAAAGTAAATTTTTTTTAATAAAAATAGACCACTTTTGGGGCTCGCAAGCCCCGCATGCAATAAGAGTCCTAGAAGAACCTAATGTTTTCCTATAAATTTTTCTTTTTACCATGCTTTTCCAGTTCCATTAAAGTATCAGCAACATCTTCTGCACTCTTGCTTGTTGTTGCACCCAGTCTCTTAGCAGTCACTTCTAACTTCTTGAACTCATTAGTAATCAATGTTCAGCCCTCCACAAATCATTAGTCGAAGATGTACGAAATACCTTCTGTACTTGTTGCAATAACATTAAAGATACGAACCTTGCTATTCATTACATGTACTAAGTCATCGCTATAAGCATTTAAATAGAACTGTTCTTTAGCATCGAATGATTCTGCTGGAACAACAATTGCTTCTTTAGTTCCTTCTGCTTCAACGCCGACAAAAACGAATGGTAGTTGCTTTTCTCTTGCTACTGAAAAAATATTAATTAAATCTTGTTTTGATAATTTATTTTCTGGCATGATATCGCCTCCACAATTCATAATGATTTGCTCATTAGCTTTTATAGTCTGTTTAGCTTTCGACTTTATATCTTCAAGACTGTATACCCTATTCATAACCCCACGATTAACGCCTACGATTATTTGATGGTTGATAGGATATACAGTCTTCAAGGCATAATAAAAAGCCGCAACTCGTAGTGAGTGCGACCTTTATCTTTTTAGTCCTCGTTGATTGTTAACTCGAAGACTACTGTATATCCTTTCGTTGTCCCTTCATCTAAAAAAGGGATTATCGAATGTAATACGTAACCATCTTCTGCCCAAGTATTAAGCATTTTAGTTAGATTATCACTATTATTACTACTACCATCTTCATAAATATATTTTGTTTCATATTCTTTTCTCATCACTAAATCACCTCCGCCCACACCTTATCATAAAGTGAGTGGAATTATTTGTCACTATTAGAAAAGTAAAACATAAAAGAGACTACCAATTTAGTAGCCTCACTAGTTGTATGCTATTTGCTTAATAAAATTATATTGGAGTACTTTACGCCAACAAGAAATTTTAAAGGCACCCTAATAAAAAGGTGCCTAAAATTAATACATTCAAATAAAATATTCATCAACTTCAAACATAAGAATTTTACTGTAGATTACATATTCAGTTCGTTTAGCAAATGGTCCCATATTCCAAGTTTTTAAGAATGGATATTGTTCTAAACCGGTTCCTTGGGTTCTAGCATTATACCAATCAATAAAAGCATTTAACTCTTGAGCAGAAAGATCATATTCCTTAATGACTTCATTAATTAAAGTGATTCTCAAAATTGCTCGTTCTGACTTTAAATCTAAAGAAAGGTCTTTATATAAATCCCATTCTATTACTTTATAATCCTCCCCTTTGCTACTTCCATCAGAATTCCAAATATAAGCTTTTTTTACACCGCTTATTCTTTTCGGAAGACTATATATTTGATTATCTCCAGGCACAAGTCTATCTTCTTGTGAATATAAGACAGCTCCATTTGCATCAAGAAAACAGAGATATACCGACTGACCTTTATAGTTTTCAATATAAACTTTAAATTTATCAATAACTTGCGGTGTTTCAAAATCATAGATTAAAAAATCAGATATACTTCCACTAGCAATTTCCTTTTTCAAGAGAAAACCAGTTGTACTATCGCCATCAGTTATAAGCATTGTTGTACCTAATGGATTCTTTGGATTTGTTCCATGCTTGACCGCCTTTCCCCCTAATAAAGATTGTAAGTTTTCTTGTTTTAATGTGTTTTCCATTTCAATTCCTCCTTAATTTAAAAACGGTACTCGTATTTAAGCACCCTTGATAATATCAATTTACTACACTTTTTTGCGAACTTCCCTGGTGTTAACAAGTTCATCTTATATATTGTATTTTTATTTTATAAATTAAATATTGTAGATCAAAATAAAAAAAGCCACACTCGATTGAATGTGACTTACTAAAGGATATTACTCTTCAAAAAAATCTGTTGTAAAAAATGGTTCAATGCCAACTTCTCTAAATAAATATTTCATTGGGTGACAAGCCTGAACCAAATTGCTGTTAGGAATCAATATTTTCTCTCGGAGCTCTTTAAATATATCTGATTTGATTTCAGGAAACCATTCTTCGAAGCTTAAACCTTTATCTTTTTCAATTAAGGTTAAGTATCTTACAATACGTTCAAACATGTAAGGAAATTCTTTTTCAATATTTTGATAGCAATCTAGTAGTGAAGATAAATAACTCTCGAAATTGTAATACTCAGTATCTAGTTCATCCTCATATTTTAGACGTTCTTTCTCTGGTTTAAAAACAACAGCCGATTTACTATACCAGTTTCCTAACATCGTTGTAAAAAGTAATAACGCATGTTTTCTAGTCTCTTTATCATCGTCATTAAAATATTTAAAGTATTCATCAAAAATAAAACCTTTTGCGGTGTCAAAATATCCAATTTCAATTCCAGAAATGGCTTCTTTAACTTTTTGAACAACTGTTTTTTCTGTCATAATTTAATCTCTTTCTATAATTTTATAAACTCTTTATATTATAGATAGTACTAGAATACCGGGAACATTGATACTAAAACCCAATCATAACTATTATATCCTCCCCAGGTGCTTCCTCGTTGGAGTACAACCCTAACCCTTTGTCCTTCATTAGACGAGTAGAATGTTTTTGTATATCGATTAGGCTTTTCAGTATCTTCAACCAGCTCGTCGGTTCCATTTATTACTTGCATAGCTGTTTTCATAGCATCGGATGGATAATGAGCATATTGGAATTGTGATTTCCAAGCACCATTTATATTAACTTCATTTTTCGTCTGAGTATTCGCATATTTCATATGTTTTTCATAAATGTGACAATAACCATAGTCTCTAAATTTTTCCACAGGCATTACTATTTTTGACCCTTTATCTGATTTACCTGTTTGATCTTTCCAACCAGTGGCTGCAACAGCATTTTTTTGTACAAAATTAATTTCTTTAGTTTTCGTTCCTGCGTCAAACTGGGTAAAAGCACTTGCGCCACAGAACGCTGAAGCATCTTTTTTTACTAATTCTGATAAAAGATCTTGATTAGCTTTTGCTGGCTCAATACCTATTAAGATAGTCAAAAATAAAGCTATCAATAATCCACTTATTTTTTTCATTTTTTCCACTCCTCTATTTTCTCAATATAATATTATTGTATATTTTTACATATTTTATTTAAATAGTATTTAATAACCGTTTATGAAATAACAAATATTTACAATTATTACAGTGGCTATATAACAATTTATTCCCACAAAAATACCTTCACCACATATGGATGAAGGTTATTATACTTAAGTAACTATTTTAGTTATATCAATTTTTTACAACAAAATAATATTTTTTATAACAAATAGTGACTTTTGTATCGACATTGATTTCTATTATTTCTTATAAAACCTTATAAATATACTAAAAGATTATGGAGTAAATTCTAAACTATTTAGACCCAACCAATCCTTTCAGCTGTTTTATCAATAAGGATGTTCCTTTTGCGAAGAACCTTGTTACGTGAAATATACAACTTGTCGGCTATATCTTCCCATTCGTAACAGCCATCCTTGTCCCAGTAGCGCATGTCTACGATTGTTCGCATATCCTCATCAAGCTCACCATATAGGCCTGCCACAGTATTTATAATTCGCTTTAAGTTTTGATAATAGGCATCGTTAGCTAATACCATAGCTTTCTTTGCTGTTGTATCAGAAATCGTATTACTACGACCACCTACCATTTCTCCACCTTGATTATTTGGATGCAACAACTCCCACTCACGGTATTGTAATTTCTTCTTATATTGCTCATATTCAATCCAATATTTCTCGATGTTCTGTATTTCACTACGCGATAACGTAGGCATGTGCAGCACCTACCTTTTGAATTTGTAATTATTGAGATAACCTTCTCTGTATAATGAACTAGTATTGAGGTTAAAAAAATTATTAGTACATAATTCTATTAACTTGAATATGCGGTCGCACGCTACTTACTTTTAAGTATCCCTTGTATATTTCATTCAATTACTCTTATAATTTAATTAACAACATAATTTGGAGGATAATATATGGTAAATCAATTTAGTTATCACGACTATCATCAACCTGTTTTCAAGTGTAGCAAATGCAATTTGGTTACATCCCATAAAACAATCTGTGTTAATAAAATAGGCGCGTTGACTACATTAGCAAGCGAATTAAGTCCGTCTTTGGACACGTTCGATAAACATTTACATCAAATCTTTCTTTCAACTTGTAATAATTGCTCTTCGAAAAGTATTTGGCTGAGATCTAAGTATGGGCATGAATTAAAAATTTTCCCTCCAGTAAGCACTAGTGAATTTCCTGAACCCCATTCAGATATGCCTGATCAAGTAAAAAAAACCTATAATGAAGCTGGAGAAATTCGTATGCTCTCACCTAGAGCATCAGCTGCGCTTTCTAGATTAGCTTTAGAACAGCTTCTAACTCATTTGGGCTATACTGACCCAACATTATACAAAAAAATCGAGTCATTAATAGCTCATGGTAACGTTGATACATATCTAGCTCAATCGTTAGAAGTAGTTCGAAACTTTGGTAATTCTGGTGCACATGCAGGTGAAATTCAATTAGATGAAGATCCATCCATAACTAATTTCTTACTAGAACTATTAAATATAATCGTTGACAGGCTAATTTCTCTTCCAAAAAGGACTGAAAAACTTTATAATTCTATACCTGACAATAAGAGAAGGTCTTCTCCTGCTCATAAAGTTACAAAATGAAAATAATATCCTTTAAGATGCTAAAGAGTGATTTAAATTTTTTCAAGTCACTCTTCTTTTAGGATAACTTTACTTTTTCCCTAACCTTACCCTGATCATAAAAGTTCATTCTCCTTGAGTTTCGTAATATATTTTCCGTTTTCACCACCTTCTTCGGCTGTTTTTGGGTATAAAAAAGAGAGCCTCAAAAACAGGCCCTCTATTCAATTTTTATTCAGTCTCGTTAGACTGTTGAGACTTCATCCATGCTCATTTGACCATCTGGTGCTTTGTCTTTCTCTGGTGGCGTAGTTTCCATTACCTCTTTCGGTGTTCCGTGGTGATACTGAACATCAACTAAGAAATAAACTCCGTTTTTATTAAACTTTTCAGTGATCTTGTGCATGTTCATTTCATCATTTTCTTTTGCAGCATTAACGATTTCTTCTGCTTCTTCTCTTTTGTAAGCGATCCATTGTTCTTTTTGCACTAATAATTTTTTCATGTTTTATTTCCCCTTTTCTTCTTTTCGTTTTTTACGTGCTTTTGCTAAATCTTCATGTGTAATCCAACCACCATCAATCTTTGAATAAGTTAAGAGAATTAACTCAAACGGATAACGGTATTCGAACAATTTTTTCTTGATTAGAAAGTCTTTTGTTGGCTGCCCTTTAATATCAATTACTTCAATTCGCCCATCAGGATAATGCACTTCGAAATCAGCTCTATAAATGATTGGCCTAACTTTTACACCGTCTTTTGTGTAGCCATCGAATATCGTGTAATTCTTTTGCATGATGAATTCGAATATTATCCCTTTATTCTGTAACTCTATTAGATGGTCATAATAATCTCGTTCCATTTTGCTATCAAACTTAATTCCGTCATGCTCAACCTTTTTGTTGTTGTATTTATTTCGTTTTTCTTTAATAGGTTCAATGTGAATAATGTGTTTGATAGTGCCAATCGATTGTCTAGCTTTAATCCGTGCTTTTACTTGATCCTCAGCATCTACAAATATTTCTTTATTTCCAGGTAATTTTTTATCGATGTACCTTACTAAAAACTTTTTCATTATTACACCTCTTTAGAATGGAAGATCATCTTCGGACACCTCGACAGGCCCTTTACTATTTGCAAATGGATCTTCATCTACCCTTGTGTAATTTTGCTGTACGTTTTGAGGCTGTTTATAGCCTCCTGATCCGTTTTGAGATATTGCCCCTCTATTTGTATCAGAACGTACATTCGAACCGTTCTGAGCGATTTCTGAGCCTTTATTTGGTTCTAAGAATTGAATGCTATCAGCAACAACGTCTGTAGTGTACACACGCTTACCATCTTGGCCCTCATAACTCCCTGTTTGAATACGCCCTTCAACGCCTATTAAATTACCTTTTCGTTGAAAGTTTGCTAGATTCTCAGCTTGCTTTCTCCAAGCAACACAACTAATGAAGTCGGCTTCTGGTTCTCCGTCCTGGCCCCTGAATGTTCGATTAACGGCTACTGTGAAGCGACATGTTGCAACTCCATTTGGTGTATAGCGCAATTCAGGATCTTTTGTTAAACGGCCAACTAATACAACGCGGTTAATCATTCTGTACCCTCCAAGCCTTTTAAAGCGATATTGTTGATTTTTTCGTATGCTGGGTTCATATCAATTAAACCTTTTGTGATTTCTATAATTTCTTGAAGTGCTTTTTGCTGTTTAAGCTCTATTTCATTTGTTTGAGTATTTTCAGACATTCATTCGCCTCTATCCTTTCGTAAAAATCATTGCTGTGGATGGAAAGACTAATGTTTCATCTTTCACCTGGCGTAATGATTTATTTTTTTGTTGTTCAGGAAACCAAAAGCTCATATCCATCTTGTTTGATATGTCGAATATCTTTGTGGGGATTCTTCCTAGCTCTGAATAGACATGGCCCTTTGCTGATTTTTCACTTTTAGCGAATATAATCATGTGCTGCTTGTTACCAAGTGGAACCGAATAAGTTTTGATCGTTTGCAAATTCAATTCATTGCGTTCTCTCATTTGCTTCACTTCTTCGTGGTTTATTAGATTCCAGTTGATATTGTTGGCCCGATCAGCTCCCTTTACGACATCGTTTTTTATTAGCCAGTAAATTGAGTAAGCAAGTAGTTCATCATCACACTTGATTGCATCAAGTAGTAACTCATTAAACGTCATTGGATAATTCCTAAAAACCTGTTATAAGCTGCTGTTACATTTCCGACTCCACCATTACGGTTTTTAGTTACGCAAAATTCGAATGGTTGCCAGTTCTGATTGTTTATCTCTCCGTTGTAATAACCCTCTCGATATAAGCCAATTATCATATCTGCGATTTGCTCTATCTCACCTGACTCTCTTAAATCCGAATTCATTGGTCTTTTATCAGGACGCGACTCGATACTTCTTGAAAGTTGAGACAAAACGATTACGTGTACCCCTAATTCCTTCGCCATTGTTTTTAGGTCATTCGTGATTTGTCCAATTTCAACGTTACGGTTATACCCTGGTTGTTCAGGTTTGATAATCGATAGATAATCAATCATTACTAAAAATTCGCAATCAGGATATTCGTTTTGTAATAACCTAACTTTTGATCTTATTTCAGAAACTTTTTGACCTGGTTTATCAAAGAATTCGAATCCACTTTCACTTAAATAACCTAAGTCTGCAGACCACTTCTGTTTTTGTTCTTCTGTTAGCAAGTTAAATAAATCTTTTGTTTTTCCTCGGTTAAATCCGACAGTAGATGGTATTAAACGTTTCAGGACTAATAATTCGGTTTCCATCTCTAAACTAAATACAACAGGTATGACACGCTTTTTGCCTTTTGTTGTGATATGTCTAAGGCCCGCGTTCTTTCCAATAGTTAAAATTACATCTGTTTTACCTACAGACGGTCTTGCTGATATAATCGTCAACTCTTTTGGTCTGAATCCCTCGATTAATTTATCAAGTTCCGTTATTCCACTCTCTATCCCTGTATCTACTTTTTTAGACTCACTAAACGGCATTTCGAAATACTTAACCAATTCGTTTTTAATACTCTTGCGGTCATCAATTCTCGTGGTGTCCAAGTCGGATAGCTTTTGAATAACCTCTTGCGCTGTCCAACCTTCTTGCAATCCGATAGTTTGTATCCTTCTTGTCTCTCGCTGTTTCCACTTATCCAACAACTCTACAACTCGACCATTGAATTTATCTAAATTAGAGTTATCTATACAACTCTTCAAGTAAGAGGCTCCACCAACAAATTCAGGTGTTTCATGCATTATCAATGTTACAAACTCTATTTGCTTACCTTCACTCACAAGCTTGTCTATAACAGAAATGATATTCACATTAATTTTGGATTCAAAGTGTTCTTTGTTAATACCTGACTCTTTTAGTAAAAACGGATGCTCGATGATTGTCCCGATAACAGACATTTCTAGTAAGTTATTTTGCATGTTATTCCCCCATGTTTAGAAGGTCATTTTCACTTATTCCATTAACGTAGTTTGGTAGATTAACTTCTTGTTGTTTGTTTTGTAAAATTACTTTCGGTTGTTCATTCAAATAACTTTCAAACTTTGTACCAAATAAAGTTTCTGGTCTTAGGTAAACAGACATTTTAGGATCTGCTAACCATTGAGTTGTTTTAATATCAATAACTTGTTTAAAATCATCTAATGTGAATTTCTCTTTAAACCTAGCTTTAATTAATGTTTGTGTTTTCTGTGATGTATGTTTATATTTCTTAATTGCTTTTTTGTTTAGGTAATCGATAATTTCTTTGTAAGGTATTGAGTCGGTTTTCTTACCCGACAATATATATTCTTTATCTATATCTTTATCTATATCTGTTGCGTGACGTCCCGTGACTGTCACGTGACTTTTTTCTTCAATTTCTAAAAGCTCATGATTCCTTGTTTTTTCGCGCTGTCTCTGCTTTCGTAGGCGATTTTGTTCACGGATTTTTTGCATACCATCAGTGTTTTGGTGCTTCTCCCAGTTGCTTATTAGAACCACTTCTTGCTCGTCTACTTCTAACATTTTGTAACGCTGCAGTATTTGAATGGCATATCTAACTTTTTCTGATGGCCTGTTAAAAATGATTGCCATTTCCTCAATGTTCATCGGGATATTTTCACCTAGCATGATAAATCCGTTGTAATTCGCTTTACCTGCGTAAGTAAGTAGCTTTATCCAAATGATTAAGATTGTGTCACCTTCGGGCATCCGTTCAATAAGCTTAATTTTTTCATTATCAAACATATCTGTTTTAATTTTTATCCAAGTGATGTCTGCCATTTTTGTATCACCTACTTCAAAAGAAACTCTATTTCAAAGGTATTTTTTAATTGCTTTGTCGCTCTACAATAGCCACATTTTTCACAACGCTTTGGCTCTTTATTGCCTGTTTTAGCTGCAATAATATTTGGTAGAAGTTCCTTTACATACTCCAACTCAAAATCGAATCGGCGTTTGTCAAAATCCAAAACTATTTTATCGGGCGGCGTTTCCTTCGTGACTGCTACAATGTACGGTTCATAATAATCTCCAGTGTTTTGAAAGATTATTTCACGATAAATAGCCATTTGCAGCACGTAATCATAGGCTCCAACAAATGAAACATACTCACTATACTTGTCGCTCCAATAACGCTTGCTAAGGCTCTGAGTAGTCTTTAAATCACTAAATCTTTTACGGTCATGATTTATTGCGTCAACTTTAATTTTCCAAAGGACACCAAATAATTCACCTGTAAAAATAACCTCTTTATCACCTTCTAAAGCAAGCATTGCGAAACGGTCATTTTTGATTGTTTTTATCATGGAATCGGCTTGCTTAAAATCAGCGTATTTTTTATCTCGCGTATTAAAAATAACGCTTTTGTTTTCTTCTACAAACTCGTTAAAAACCTGATCGCTTTCAAAAGCTGCATGTGTATAAGAACCTACTGCTAACGTTAGAGAGGAAGGGGGTTTATGCTCTCCCTTTAGCTCAGCAATTACACTAGCCTCACACTCCACTGCACTCTTAAATTGCGAGACTGACATATAATGCTGATTAGCTTCATTCGAGAAGTAATTTAGGTTGTTCAGATGGATTGTCTGCACCTGGGTTCACCTCTTCTTTTTGCGGCTCCTGCATTTTTTCGAACTCATTAGCTAGTGCGCTTGTTTGCTGCTTGCCAGTGTCCTTATTGAACCAATCTTCAACTTTAGAAACGTTGTCCTTTAATGAATCTCGAATGCTTGTAAGTTGAGCAAGATCAAACTCACTAAACGAACTAGCGTTATATCCAAAGTGTTCTTCGATCATTTCTTGTGTTACACCGTAGTTTTCCTTGAAATGGCTTAAAGCGCCACTTATTCGATCCTTTAACGGTTTCTCTGATTGGCCAGCTAATGTTAAACGGCATTGTTCTACAGCCATTTCAACCACATCACCAGGAATAACACCCAAAATACAAGCTCTTAATCTTCTAGCTCCATCACTAGCTACTCTTTCATAAATATCTCTTGGTTCAGTTAATTTAGTTAAATTGCCTCTCGCACTTCGTACATGCTTGACTGTGAATACTTTTTCCTGGCGTACATTTGTCTCAAGATCCCAACAAAAAGCCTTCGCAACAGATTCACCGTCTCGCTGTTCTAGCTCCTGAATACCGTAGGATAGGTTGCCCCAGTTTTGAGCTAAAACCTCAGCAAGTCGTATGGATGGCCCTTCTACTTTGGAAGAACCACGCTTATATGCATAAGTTGCTGTAGTTGCTAATGAAGGTCGTTTACAAGCATCTTTAATACGTTTTTCAGATTCAAAATAGTTTCGTGGGAATTGCTTTGCTAAGAAAATCGCACCTTTAACTTCTTCCATTTCACGGGAAGCACTTGATTGAGCTAATACGCTTTGCTGATCTATATTTGTCTGAACAGAATTAAACTGTGTTGTTAAATCGTTTGTCATTTTTCACCCTCCTGTGTTAAAATGTCTTTGTCATTTATAAAATTTTCACGCTCGCCATTGGTTGCACCCTTTGACGAGTTTTTTTGTTCCTCTAATTGGGCATTCTGTGCGTCTTCGATGTCTTGCCAGTAATCTGATTCACGATCATATTCTTCTGAGTGTGAGTATCCTGTACGCATGGAATCACCTACTTCAACTCAATCTCAGTGATTAGCTTTTTAGCTTCCTCTGTGCTTAGAATCAATTTGCCACCTAGTAGAACTAAATTATCGTCTGATACTTCGCCAGTAACAGCGCATGTCATATTAGGCTTGTACTTCTTTAAAATAACCTTGTCCCCATCGATAAAAATTTCAACTGCATCTTTAACATCAATGCCTAAAGTACGTCTTAACTCGATTGGGATTACTAAACGTCCTAACTCATCTACCTTACGAACAATTCCAGTGCTTTTCATTTGAAAATACCTCCTAGTTTTCAGCACGTTTACGCGCCAATGTTTTTAGTAAAGTTGTATACAATACATCTTCTACCAGTTCTCCTTCAATACTGTGGATGCCGAGTTTATTCAACTGCTCAATGACTGCTTTGCGTTTCAGTTCCTTCATCATTGGCATTTACGTAATAACCCTCCGTATATGCTTTGACCTCTTCTACTGCATCAATTAATCCAAGTACACGTTGTTGTTTAAGCTTGTACTTTCTTTGTTTTTTTGATAAATGGCTATCAAACGGTAAGTCTGGCTCACCTTCCATAGCATCAATTGCTATACCAGTTAGCTCACTATTTTCCCGTCCAACCATTTCATCAAGATGTTTAATTAGCCTGTTGTTGCCTTCCACAATTCTTGCTTCAAGCTCTGGATATTCCAATGCTCCTTCCAAATTGTTAATAGCTAAATGCGGACGTGTTTCGTATTGACTATCCTCCTTATCAACAAAGCAAGTCTTAGAGTTATCTCCATTGGTTGCATATACTGATTGAACTTTTCCTGTTTCACTATAATGAATTGATAGAACTGATAACTTTGTGCCTTTTACATTTAATACTGCTTGCATTTTTATTCCTCCTTATATTTCCTTTCTGCTAAACTATTGGTAGAAAGGTAGGTGACACTAACGTTGAAAATAACAATAATAATATTAATTTGCTTATACCTGTATTTGCGTAGATCCATTAGGAGTTTATATAAAATCAGAAAGATAGGAACCATATTGCAACTGTATGATTCATTTTTTAAAGCCGAAGAACATAATAAAAACCGAACATTTAATGATATTGCTAGAAAAAGACCTTTAATAAATGATTTACTTAACAGTTATTACTACTTGGCACTATCTTATGATGATTTTTACGATACAGAGAAAATCAAACAAACTTATTTTGCATTGTTAGAAAAGAGCGATGAGCATGAACATAACATTTTAAAGTTTCTACACCCAAAATATTTATTGAAGGATATTTTCTTCCTCCCTTCTTCTGTTTTAAGTTTTTTACTTAATCGAAGCTTTGAAAAATCTTCATTTTTCGTCAGTTGCTGCACATGGACAGCAACAGTGCTAATTTCTGCATACGCTACCGAAATCCGACTAGCTATTAACTCTGTAGTAGAAAAAATTATCGGAATAATATGAGCACTAGCAACAATAAAATATATATGGTGTGTAAAAAACGATGGTATTTATCTGCGAATAATAAGGAATTAAGTTTTTGCTCTAATACGGTAAACATCATATTTGCAACTGTTGCGTCCAGTTGATTTCGCTTTTCCTCACTCGTTGTTCCAGCAACTTGTGAGGATTTTTTATTGTCCTCCACACTCTTCATTCTCCTTTCATAGTTTGATAGTTTTACTTCTGACGTGCTGCTGCCCCTTTATTAATCGCATTGCTGATTAAAGCTAAACGTTGCTCAATCGGTAATGCTAACCACTCTGCTACTTTGATTCTCATTTTGTTCACCTACCCTTTAAAAATTGTGTAAAAATTGTCTTCCAAAAACTGAGACATCTTAGAAGCTAAGAAACTCCATTTTTCGCCTTTCGCTTTCGGATAATAAACAAACCCACCTTGCGAGACATCTAACTGTCTTTTGAATTTTTGCGGATATAATACATTTTCTTTAATCCACACTTGCTTTTTACCAATACGATTTTCCAAGTCACTCATTGTCCAATAGACACCATGGAGAGAATGATTTTGTAATTCTTCGTATTCAATTCGATTTATTAGCACATAATTTTCAGGTACAGGAACAGTTAAATTAACTTGAAGTTGTTGCATTTAACTCACTCCCAGCAATTTTTGAATCTTCTCTTTACCACTTTCGAAGTAACGGAATGACTCAACTTGTTTATTGCTGTATCTTGCTTTATCTAAAGCGAAGTAGCCATATACGTCTGTTTTAAGGTTATGAGCGTTAGCTAGTTTCCCAATTTTTTGAGCAGAAACACCAAACATTCCACCTAATTCTGTAGCTGTATATGATTTTTCAACTTCTGGACGATGCTCTATTGCTTTGTCTCCTAAAACTTCTAAAGCATTAATCTGTAATAACTCAACTGCGATTGGCGATAACGTTTTATTCTTTTGCATATCCAAGACAAGTTTTGCTTGTCGTGTGCGACTGTTATTCAACATTGCCTCAGCACGCATACGTTGGATTTCCAACTTGGCATCTTCTGATTGAGGTTGAACAAGTACCGCCTCACCCTTACGTAATGCTTTCAAAGTTTTACGGACAAACGCTCGGAATAATTTTGCTTTAGGTTGCTGTGAAAGCATTGTGACTTCATAAATACCATCTTCCGAAAAAATCCTGCGATCACGTCTTACTTGGCGCTTTCCTTCAACCACTGACAACTTGTGGGTAGTTGAAAATTCAACATCTTTTAAATATCCATTTCGTGAAATGATTTGCTCAATACCATTTTTATCAGAGTATTCTAAGGCTTGTGCAAGTTGGTCGATTGTCATAAACACATCACCATTATCATTCTGATAAAAATCACAAGATACACTGTTAAACATTTCACTTTTAATGATCTGAAATTGCATTTTAATCACCTCATATAATTTTGATACTTATAAATTACTTAATCCCAAACATCTGAATAATTTTAAGAATTAGTTCATTAGCACGTGGACCTGTTTTTTTACCTGTTAAAACCTCTTGAATATACACTGGCGTTTTATTAACCATTAGCCCAAGTTGTTCATACGTGATGTTTTTACTTTCCTTAAATTCAAGGATTTTACCGCGAGCTTCTTTAGTTTCAGGCATGTTATTCACCTCTCAGCAATTATTTTATACGCCAAATCATTAGCCAATTCACTAATTATATTGACAATAATTAAAACTAGTTTTAATATAAAGACATAGCTAAATAAGACTTTAAAAAGCCTGTTGATTCTACACTTTACCCGTTCCCCAACGAAATTAATGTGTTTATATAGGTCGTCTTTTCTATTGTCTTTTTGGCTAATAACTTAGCTTACCTAGAGTATATTAAAACTAGATTTAAAAATCAAGAGTTTTTATTAAAACTAGTTTTTGCAAAAAGGTACGCAGACGAGAGGAACCTATGATATGACTGCGTTTGACATTCTAAAAAAACTTTGTGATGAACAAGGAATATCTGTAAATACACTTGAAGAAAATATAGGACTTGGTAAAAATACTTTATATTCTTGGAAGAAAAACACTCCGAAAGGAAGTAACTTAATCAGGGTAGCTGACTACTTTGACGTAAGTACAGACTATCTTCTGGGTCGTACAGACGAAAAAAGAAATTTAGATCGAACTGTAAATAGTGACCCAGATATACGCACCCTGCAAAGAGCAGCAAATAAAATGACGCCAGAGGAAAGAAAGAGAGCTATTATAATCTTGGAGAATGCCTTCGATGACTTATTTGATGACGAAGATTAGAAATCCAAATTGGGATAAAGCTCGACAAAAAGCTTATGAAGTTATTAAACAACACAATATTCAAGACTTCCCAATAAATATCAAAGAAATTATAAGTCAATATTCAAACATAAAGGTATTGACTTATAATGAATTTGCTTTAATGAGAAATTTAACAATAGAAGATGTAATAAATATAAACGCATCTGAAGATGGTTGTATACATTATTACGCAACTAAAGATCGTTACATCATTCTATACAATGATGAAATAAATCTACCTGAAAGAATTTATTGGACTTTAGCTCACGAATTTGGTCATTACATCTTAAAACATCATAAAGAGTCAGATAGGTCTAATCTTTCAAGGTTAGAAATTACTGATGAAGAGTATGAATTATATGAATTAGAAGCTGATTTTTTTGCCCGATTTTTAATAAACCCTCCTTCAATAATAAAAGAATGGAATGTTATAGATACATATAGAGTAATGAACTTTTTTAGAGTCTCATTTTCTGCTGCTAACAATACACTCTCATTTTTACGAAGAATTGCTCGTAATGGCTGGACTGTAGTAGCACCTGACGATATAAAGAAACAATTAAATAATTTTATTTACATTGTAAATCACGGGAAGACATGTTCGGAATGTAATTCATTTTTTGTATATGAACATTCTATTTTTTGTCCTAATTGTGGAAGTTCTAGCCTTCATGATCAAGAAAGAGGAGATGATTTCAATATGATATATCAAGGAATAGACGTTGATGAAAAAAGTAGAGTAACTAAATACTGCCCACGCTGTGACAACGAAGAAATTAATTACGATGGGGATTTTTGCTCTATCTGTTGTTCTTACCTTGTAAATGAATGTTCTAATGATAATTATAGTGGTGGTTCTTGCGGTACCCTACCAGGTAATGCTAGATTTTGTTCTCAATGTGGTTCACAATCTACTTTCTATCGGGATGGTTATCTAACAGGATGGAACAGTAATTCTAATACCTCCAAAGAAGTTTCCGAAGATGATTTGCCATTTTAAAATACATAGAGCAGACTTGAATGTCTTGCTCTTTTCTTATACGCATGAGAGGAGAAAATAAATTATGGCTAGTATCACAAAACGCGGTAGCACATGGCAGTATATGATTAATCACTATGTAGATGGCAAAAGAAAGCCTATTTCAAAAGGTGGTTTCACTACTAAAAGAGAAGCACAAATAGCTGCTGCAGAAATTGAGTTATCATTAAAAAAAGGTAATCAAGTAATTGTAAAAGAAAAACCATTTGCTGAATACTTTAACGAATGGATTGAATTGTATAAGTCTAGTAAACATATTAACACTTATGATCGTTATCTCAGCTCATATAACCGTGTTAAAGAATACTTCAAGGATAAACCTATTCAAAAAATCACCCGTGCTGACTATCAAATATTTTTGAACGAATACGGTATAGGGAAATCGAAAGAGACTGTACGAAAACTTAATACACACATAAGAGCATGTGTAAAGGATGCTATTGAGGAAGGTTATGTAGCCTTAGATTTTACTCGTAAAGTGGAATTAAATGCTACAAATAACGCTAAAAGTAGTGAAGAAAAGCATTTAAATTATCAAGATAGCGTAAAGTTATATAACGAATTATTTAACTTTTTATCACCTTCCACAAGTGCTTATCATTTAATTTTGTTAGGACTTGTATCAGGTCTGCGATTTGGTGAGTTAACTGGACTAACAACAGAATGTTTTGATTTTAAAAAGAATGAAATCAAAGTGTATAATGCATGGGATTATAAAAGAGGTACGGGATTTGTACCATTGAAAAACGAACAATCTAAACGAAAAATTTCTATCGATAAAAAAGTTATGAATGAATTTAAAAAACTAATTTTAGCTATAAATGTAAATGAAAACAACTTGGTTTTCTATCGTCAATCGGTTATTAAAACAGTAACTAATAAAGATGCTAATAGATTATTACGAAAAGTACTAGATACTTTGGAAATTGAACATATCTCTATTCACGGTTTGCGTCATACTCATGCGAGTGTTCTAATTTATAAAGGTGCAGATATACACTCTGTTTCAAAACGTTTAGGTCACTCTGATATTCAAACAACACTGGATCACTACGCACACGTATTAAAAGAAATGGAAGAACGAGATGAAGAAATTGCAATCAACATTTACTCATCTTAATTTTTTTGTTCACATTGTTTACATTTTGTTTACCTAATTTAAATTTCATATGTTATTTTATGCGATTCTTGATACCCTCTGAATAAAACAAAAAACGCTCAAAACCCATTATACATAAGGTTTTGAGCGTTTTCATTTCCACTTAAGTATTAACCATTATTTTTCAAAAGACGTCCGATATGGACATGGCATAATTATCATGTTTCCATAGTTTTTTATAGAGGGTATCAGCTATGAACCTCTCCCGTTCTAGTCCGGGCATTCTTTTCTCCAATATAATACAAAAAATAGTGCAAAACGTCAAATGGATTTTTTTAAGGTTGTTTTCTAAAAGATTGTTGCTATTAAAACTTAAAGACAGATTAATTCTACAAAATGAGTAGAGAATGAAACTCTGTCTTTTGATTTTAATATATCGCAAACCGAATTTTAACTAAGTTAGTTTAAATAGGATTTCTCATAAATTCTTAAATATTCGTAATAAGTAGTGGATTAACTTATTTATTATTCTCTTTATTTTGTTCTTTAGTTTGCTGTAGCGTGCAAAGACACCATGGCTTTTATATGATAAAATTTACACAAATTACATAACGATGTGATTTAATGGAAAATAATAAATTAGTTTGTAAGGCTTGTGGTAATGATTCCTTCGCACAAGTTGAATTAGGCGGATCTTATGCTTATGCAAATGTAAAACCAATTAGGATGGATAAGCTAAATATTACGGGTTCACCAATGATTTTGACTATTTGTAAGAATTGTGGAGAAATAGCTTCAATGAAAGTTAAGAAACTAGATAAGTTCAAATAGTATCTTATCGTTATACTTTAGGTCACTCCTGCAGAGTGACCCTTTATTAATTTCTTACCTCCGAATGACCTCGCCCTAATGAACAATTTCTTTCAGCTATTCATTCAACACGTTCTGAATTTAAATAGTCACTTTCATGTGCTAGAAAAAAAGTGTGTCAACAAACAAAAAACCGAACTATCCAATGAAACGCTCATGAAGTGTTTTGGAATCGTTCGGTTTTTCTATTTATTTTTAGGTTGTAAATCTAGAGATTATTCGGCTTTATAAAGGAACCATTTAGTTCCGTCCCAGCCTCTTATTCATCACGATTAAGTGACTCCTTCACAAATGTAGGAAGTGCGAATGCGCCAACGTGTAAATCTGTATTGTAATATTTCGTTTTTAGACCAAATTTGTCCCAAGCATCTACTTGAATATCTTTAGTTGGATGTAATGCTTTTGAAGCAAATCCGAATAGCCAGTGTCCCGATGGGTATGTTGGCATATGGAATTGATATACGCTCGCGATTGGGAAAATACCTTTAATTTTTTTATGTGCTTTGCGCATGTTTTCTGCATACTCGGCAAAGTATGGAGATTCGTGTTGGTTAATTAAAATTCCTTTTTCATTTAATACACGGAAACATTCTTTATAGAAAGCTGTTGTAAATAAGCCTTCACCGACTGAAATTGGATCAGTAGAATCTACTAATATTAAATCGAATGATTGATCAGCTGCGTTTTGAACATAAGCTAAGCCATCATCAAAAATCATTTCCATACGAGGATCTTCTTCGACGCCAGCAGCTGTAATTGGAAGGTATTTTTGGCTCAAACGGAATACTAACTCATCGATTTCTACCATTACTACTTTTTCTACTGATTTGTAACGTAGTACTTCACGAGCAGTACCACCATCACCACCACCGATAATTAATACCTTTTTTATATCTGGGTTAGTAGCGAATGCTGGGTGTGTAATCATATCGTGATAAACGAACTCATCTTTTTCATTAACCATCATCAATCCGTCTAACGTGAAGAAAGTACCAAACTCTTCACTTTTATAAAAATCGATTTTTTGGAACGGAGATTGTTCACTATGAATCTCTTCGTTGTATCCGATTGAAAATTTACAGTTATCGCTCCATTGTTCTGTATACCATTTCATTAAATCACGTCCTCTAATACTTCTTGTTTCACTATAATTGTATCAATTTCTTGTTCTGCAAATTGGCGAATTTTATCTGCCATTCCACGTGGTACTTCAAATGATTCTGTTTTTTTCGCTTGCAGTTTTTGTTCTAAATATTCTGCTGCCTTCCATGGACTTACAGAGTCACCACATGTGTAAACATCTACAGAAGCAAATCCGTATTCTGGCCAAGTATGAATCGTTAAATGTGATTCAGCAATAATTACTGCACCCGAAACACCATATGGGTTGAAATGATGGAAGCAAGATTCTACAATTGTTGCCCCAGAATAGTCAGCAGCTTCATTCATAAACTGCTCGATTAATGCGTTTTGCTCGATAATTTCACTTGGGCAACCATAAAATTCAATTAATACGTGTCTTCCTAATGTTGATAATTCAATGCTCATTTATTTGTCTCCCTTACGACTGTAATATAATTTTCTTCTTTCGTTTCGAACAGAACATTCCCAAAATTAAGAAAATAGAAGTTATATAATTCTACTACTTCCTCTGAAATAACTTCACCAGGGATAATTAGTGGTATTCCCGGTGGATAAATCATTAATGAATCTGCACTAATTCGACCTACCGCATCATAAATTAAAATTGTTTCTGTTTCAGCATTACACGCCTGTTGCGGTGTCATTGCTAATTTATTTATTTGATTCGCTGTCACATAAGCTGACTGAATCGCTTCTTTTTTTCCGTAATTAAGTTCAATATCTTTTAACGCATGTACTAATTTACCGATTGTTTCATTCGTATCAACATGACTAATGACTGCCATTATGACATATCCTTCAGCAAGTTCTAATTGAATGCCATACTGCTGTTTCAATATTGTGTAAACTTCGAAACCAGTTAAACCGAGATCGTTCACACGAATAACAAGTTTCGTCCAATCATAGGCTTGATTGAAATTTTGTTGTACATAATCAGCTTTTAGCACTTCATAGCGTGAATTATTTTCAATTTCTTCAATTGCTGCATCAACAATTGACTTTAATTGGCTATAACGTTGTTGTCCATACACCGCTAATTCTCTTCGTGCTACATCTAAAGAACTCATTAATAAATAATTTGCACTCGTCGTTTGAAGCATATTTAATACTTTTTGCAAATGCTTCGAATCGATTCGTTTTTCTTGTAGTAATAGAAGCGAGCTTTGTGTTAATGAACCCCCAGTTTTATGCATACTGACCGTTACTGCATCTGCACCAGCACTAATCGCATCGTTTGCATCAGGTAAAAATGTTAAATGCGCTCCGTGTGCACTATCAACAATAACTGTTACATTTTGTTCATGTGCGAGCTTACAAATTTCTTGCAGTTGATTCATCGACCCAAAATATGTTGGATACGTTACAAGTAAAGCTTTCGCTTGTGGATTTTCTGCAAGTGCCGATTTTACATTTTCAACTGAAATTCCGTGTGCAATACCAAAATGTTGATCAACTTCAGGTTGAATAAATACTGGTTTTGCTCCGCTTAATATAATGCCGTTCATAACTGATTTATGGCAGTTACGAGGTACGATCAATGTATCACCTTGTTTACATGTCGCTAAAATCATCGCCAAAATTCCTACAGTAGTTCCATTTACTAAAAAGTAAGCGTAGTCGACATTAAATGCTTGTGCAGCTAATTGTTGAGCTTCTTTAATAACCGATTCCGGGTGACTTAATAAATCAAGCTCCTTCATCGAATTTACGTCCATTCTTAATGTCATTTCTCCAAGCGTCCATTTTAATGGGTTTTCATGTAGCCCCATTTTATGACCAGGTACATCAAACGGCGTAACATCTTGTTTAGTATAATTGACTAAAGCTTCAAATAATGGCATGCGGTCTTGAGTGGCAAAAAATTCCTCAGTAGCCACTCGATTTTGCACGCATTGCATTATTGTCCCATAGCAACTGTTAAAAGTTGCTCTAATTCTGAAACTTTGTCTGTTTTTTCCCAAGTTACGTTTACATCACTACGTCCAAAGTGACCATAAGCTGCAACTTGTTGATATTGTGGTTTACGTAGATTTAGCATGTTAATAATGCCATTTGGCGTTAAGTCGAATAATTGACGAATCGCTTTTAAAATTTCTTCTTTCGCTACTTTTTCTGTACCAAATGTTTCTAAAGCGATACTAATTGGTTCACTTACACCAATTGCATATGATAATTGGATTTCACATTTATCTGTCAAGCCTGCTGCAACAATATTTTTTGCAACGTATCGCGCTGCGTAAGCCGCAGAACGGTCAACTTTTGTACAGTCTTTACCAGAGAATGCGCCACCACCATGACGAGCTGCGCCGCCATAAGTATCAACAATAATCTTACGTCCTGTTAAACCTGCATCTCCGTGTGGTCCGCCTACTACGAAACGACCAGTAGGATTAATTAAAATTCGGAAGTCTTCATTCATACCAAATTGCTTCGCAACAGCTTTAATTACATTTTCTGTAACGTAATCAATGAATTCTACCTGGTCAAAATCATCATCATGTTGTATTGACATTAAAACAGTATCAATTTTAGGTTGCATACTATCCGTATAATCAATTGTTACTTGTGATTTCATATCAGGTCGAGCCCATTTGAATTGACCATTTTTACGTAACTCAGTTGCACGTTTTACAAGCATATGTGCCATTTCAATTGCTAAAGGCATATAGTTTTCAGTTTCATTAGTCGCAAAACCGAACATAATACCTTGGTCACCTGCACCAACTTCTTTTGTATCGCTAGAAGAATCAACACCCATTGCGATATCAGGAGACTGCGTGTGTACTAAAACTTGTACATTACAGTTATGACCATCAATACCGAACTTATCATCTGTGTATCCAATGCCGATTAGGGTATTACGGGCAATTTTTTCGATATCTAGTTCTGCTTTTGTAGTAATCTCTCCGCCAACAATTACTGTGTTTGTAGTTGTGAATACTTCACATGCCACACGTGATAGCGGATCTTGTGATAATGCTGCGTCTAATACTGCATCTGAGATTTGGTCTGCAATTTTATCTGGATGTCCTTCCGATACAGACTCCGATGTGAATAATACTTTTTCTGACAATTTTAACTACCCCTAACAAATTATAGATTTTTAGGGCATAAAAAAAAGCTCACCCAATTTTAAGGAAAGCTTCGAATACTATCAGCTGCTGTTCCTCTTATTGTTCACAAAAGTTAATTTTGTGCTCAGGTTCGGCCCACTGGATTCAGTTCATTATGAACTAAATTGTTTGGCCACCGTATCTTCGACCCCTCGTCTCAACGGTTATTAATAAGAGCTATATTATTATGCTGAGACTCATATTAAGTCATAAACTTTTGAGTGTCAATTTATTTTTTAATATTTTTTTATAATTAATCGCTATGAAAATTAATTCATTTACCCTTTTGAACCAAAAAATACTAAGTATAACATATTGCAAACAATTAATATTTATTATAAAAAATGAATAAAAATGCATATAGAGGTTTTTTATATTAACAATAGAAGGAACTCCTATTAAAATTGCAAATAGATGTGTCAAATTAACATATTGTAAGCAATAAAATTTTTAAATTACCAAAGAAAATATAGGTATTTTTAGTGTCTTTTATTTCATAGAAATTATTTAAATTTCTATAATTCAGACTATTATTTTCGATCAATTATTAACAGATCAAGACGACTTTTTATTTCAAACAAGGTGTGTTGATTAGCTAAATTTCACCAATATTTATAAAACGACTAGGTGCTTTCCAATAAGGAAACTTCTTATCTTTAAAACCATCATGGCCATCCAAGTGATGGCATGAAAAATTCATTTGTCTAAGTGAAGGCATATTTAATGCTACTTCCCTCTTTTTGTTAATTATTTGATTTAAATAATTTGAATTTATATTGCGTTCTACTAGGTATTTTACTAGCTTGTTTGATAATCCTATTTATAAAAATTTGCACTTTTAGTTGACAGAAAATTCAGACTCATTATATAATTTTTGGTATTACCACTGTATTTAATTTGTATTACCACAAAGCAAAGGGGACGAGGATTTGAAGGAAAAGGAATGCTCCTCAGATAAAATTGAGAATGAATTAATTAGATCCATATTGACTGGTGTTTATTGTGTAGGAAGTACTTTGCCTCCTGAAAGAGAGCTTGCAAAAGAATTTGGTGTTGGTCGTCCAACTATTCGGGAGGTACTTCAACGTTTAGGAAGGGGTGGATGGATAACAGGGAGAAAAGGAATGCCTGCGGTTGTTAATGATTATTGGCGCAATGGAAATTTAACGACACTTGTTAATATTGTTGAGAATCAACATACCATAACAGATGAATTTATCATGTACTTATTAGAATTAAGAAGTTCTTTGGCTCCGACTTATATTCGTGATGCTGTCACGTTTAATCAACCAAAAGTGGTTGCTCTCCTTGCCAATCTAGAGCAGCTTGAAGATAGTGCAGAAAGCTATGCAGCATTTGATTGGGATTTGCAAAAAAGGTGTGCTGGCCTTGCAGTTAATCCAATCTTTCTACTCATTTTAAATAGCTTCGATTCTATTTATATAGATATGGCAAAAAGATATTTTTCTGTAAAAGAACATCGTGTGTTGTCCTTCGACTTTTACCACGGTTTATTAAAAGCTGCATTAAGAGGAGATGCAATGGAAGCGGAAAGGCTGTCTACCACAACAATGGCGAAAAGCTTAGCACTTTGGAACGATAGAAAAAAATAAAGAATACTGGAGGCGTGATAAATGAAATTGAAATATTTTAAAGAATATTTTTCTTATCCTGATATTTTAATCATGACCTGTCTATTCCTTATTAGTTTTGGATTTATGATTCTACATTTAACCTCTATCGGAATTTTTGGTGCTTTTATTCTTGGAATGATTATGTATTCCTTAGCTGAGTATGTTACGCACAGATTTCTTTTTCATCTGAAACCACCAAAGAATGCATTTTTGTTAAAAATGCTTAAACGCTTACATTATGACCACCATGCAAATCCAAATGAATTGCATTTACTATTTTTACCGTTATGGTATAGTGTGCCAAACATTGCCATTGCAGCAGCCATTTTTTATTTTCTTACATCTAGCTTAGTAATGACAAACGCATTTATTGCAGGTATCATGCTTTTTTTATTATTTTATGAGTGGAAGCATTATATCGCCCATCGTCCCCTTCAGCCAATATCTCCATGGGGTCGTTGGATGAAAAAGGTTCATTTATGGCATCATTTCAAAAATGAAAATTACTGGTATGGCGTTACGAACCCAGCCTATGATTTTCTTATGGGTACCTTTAAAAACCAAAAGGATGTTGACCAAAGTAAAACTGTTAAAAATCTAGAGAAACGTGGCGACTAGAAAATAGAATAATAAAAAATATGCCTTGTAGGTAAAATAATCGGTCCTATGCTGTCTTTATGATAAATCTTGCTCATTAGAAGAAATCTGTTACGTGAAGTATAAAATACCCTAGAGTATAGAGACAAATATTTATAGACTTCAAATAAACATAAAAAGCCACAACCCATTCATAAGGAGGTTTTGTAACCTAAAAAATCCAATCATTGTTTTTCAATGATTGGATTTAAACAACACTTATTTATGATACGGTCCTCCGTGAAATGTCTAAATGAGGTTAGTAAATTTCCATTTTATTTCTGTCTCCTTCAAATTTAAGAGTCCGTTCTAAGCTGTACTTCAATAAACATTTTTATTTATTGTTCAAGATGTTGAATATCTATTAAAACTACATTATAGAGCTCTATGAAGTTAAATCCATTCTTATGGAAAACTAAGAGCTGTCACAAAAGTCACTTTTATGACAGCCCTTTTCATTTTTACATGCATTATAAATGTAAATGTTTGTTATCTAGAAGAAACGATTATGTCCGTTGCTTCAATTTTGTTTCCAGCCTTATCTTTTGCCACAACAGTTAGACTAGTGCCAGATTTTTAGGCTTTAATCTTGACAGTGAATTTCCATATTGAATTTGCTTTTGCTTCCCATAATAATGTTTCCCCGTTTTACTTTAAGTACAGGTATTCATTATCTATTTTAGTAATAAATGAAGATGCATTTTATTAATTATGCCTCGGCATTATTTCTTTCCCAAAATAAAATACCGCCGTCATCTGCAATTACAAAATAATTGCCACTAAATGAAAACCCATAGCAATACAAATAACCTCTATAAATGCGAACACAATTTTTATTGTGGCCTTCGACCAAACAGTCCTCAAACGCAGGGTGATAAATTATATCTTCACATGGATATAGAGGTGATACTCTTTGTAAACAATCCCCGAATTTATTACTGATTGGCAGTATGCTCCCACCATATTTGCTTGCCAATTTAATCGATTTATCTATTAAAACGTCGAAGCCTTCACAAATTAACAATGTTTCATCTAAAACAAAGTCACCTGTATAATCTCGGGATATTTTTTCTGCTCTTGCTAAATCTATAATTCCCCTACCATTACTTGATACGACAAGTAATAAATCGGATGATTCATCAAACCCGAAATATTCAAAACCACCAATACTAAAATGACCCTTAAAAGTCCATCCAACTGGACTTTTAGCAGAAGGTATTTGCTCTAATATGCTATATGTATTTTTTCTATGTTCCTCAAATGCCTTACTTTTAAAGTAATCCATGATAACCCCCTTTAAAGAAAAAGCGTGCCCAAATTACCCATCGTTATTTATAATTTGTACACGCTTTATTTCACCTCAATACAGTCGAAAAAACGATCTTTCTTTATTCAAAACGGTCCTGTCTTTCAGTCAGTACCCATTTTCGTACATAGCCCATTTTCCCCTGAATATTTTCTATTGTTTTTTCACTTTGAAATGCCTTTTGCATGACGGTATACCGCAAATCCGTGGCTCTCACATTTGTGCCAATATCCTTTGATATCGTTTGAAAAATTCGCTCAATTGTTTTTGTAGAAATGGATTTAGATTGACTAGCCTCACTTACCCATACCCATTCTCCTAGCTTTTCTTCATGTAATTCTTCGGTTGCTTCTTTATAGTGCGCCAGCATATTCATTAAAATTGAAGTCAGCTTTATTTCTCTACGCCCATTTTGATTAGCAATGTAAATAAACGATGACTCAAACTGAATATGAGACCATCTCATACGTACAAGTTCTGCTGGTTTGCATCCTGTTTCCATAAGTAGTTGGACAATGCAGCCATTACGTCTTGCTAGCCAAGCATGCTCCATTGTTTTAGCGTATTGAAAATAAGTTGGCCAGACATTCGCAATTTGGATTAATTGCTTCTTTGTCAACAAAGTCAAAGCCTCTTTTTGTCTCTTTTTAGGCTGTAAAATACCCTCATAATCAAAGGGATCTACCCATTCTCTTAAAAAGACAAAGTCTATAAAGCCCCGCAATGTTGCAATTTTATGATTAAACGTGTTGACATTTGCGTAACTCTCTTTTAAATAATTACTATATATAAATAACAATTCTTTTAAATGATAATCTACATTCAAGTAGTTGTTCTCATGAGCAAACGCTAAAAATTGCTGCCCATCTATATTGTATTGTTTTTGTGTAGCAGCACTTTTCTTCAATGAATTTAAAAGTAAAAAATAGCTGTTCCATGCTTCCACTAGAGTGACCATCTTACGACCTCCTTATTAACTGTGCGTGGTTTAATTAAGTTTACTATATTTTTGGGGCGTTAGTTATTAATTCATATATATAAATTATAATGTCGGATAATCTGTAGTGTTCATACACGATCCCGCTTCCAGTGTTCAAATACTCCTTTAGCAGTGTCCCACATCTTTTGTTTTCTTACAATAGTAATTTTCCGTACTTTGTTGTAATACAATTTCTTTACTATGCCTCTATTCTTGTATAACTAGGCTGATTTACATGAAAATTCGTATAATTTAGTGTTTATGTCCGTTTGTGTTATATAATAAGAGGAACAACTATAACATGTAGGGGGCTTTTCAAGTATGCAAGTAAAAACAACTCGACTTGAAGCAGAAGACGCAAAAATTATTTATCAAGAAACAGCTGGGCTAGCAATTATTACGATCCATCGCCCACAGGCTAAAAACGCACTTACAGCAAATATGTGGGATCAATTAGCTAAAATTGCCTTACAAGTATTAGATAATCCGAAAAACAAAGTATTAATTTTACGCGGCTCTGGTGAAAATTTTACAGCCGGCTCAGATATTAAAGAATTCAACGCCATTTCTCTTGAAAAAGCCGAAGAAGCGTTTGTACATATGGAGAAAACGATTTCCACAATTGAGCGTTTACCAATTCCAACGATTGGCGTCATTAATGGTCCCGCAATGGGTGCTGGTTTAGAGCTTGCATTAGCCTGTGATATCCGCATCGGCTCTGAAAAAGCAAAGCTCGGCATCCCTGTCGGTAAATTAGGAATCACGTTAAATAACAAATTTGCTCAACGTTTAGTTCAATTAGTTGGCCCTTCTACAACAAAAGATTTAGTATTTACGGGTCGCATGTTTAAAGCTGAAGAAGCCTTTAAGCTTGGCATGCTTAATTATTTAGTAGCTGAAAAAGACTTAAATAAATACATGATTCGTATGGGTAAGCTTGTTGCAGGCATGTCACCTGAATCTTTACTAGCTGTGAAGCAATCTGTTCAAGAATGTGTGGACAGTGTACCTTCATTATGGCAAGGTTCAACACCGTTTGTCGGAAAGGATTTTGAAGAAGGTTGCCGTGCCTTTGTAGAAAAACGTCAGCCACAATTTATACGTCAGTCGAAATAGAAAACAGGTACTCCGCTCGCCCTCTTGCGAATGGAGTACCTGTTTTTTACGATTTTCGCTTTTGTACTACCGACTTAATTTGAAGATGAATCGCATCTAATTCATACCCAAAATGCTGGTGGAATTCCGCCTGTATCGATTTTTGTAATGCATACAATCGATCTGGTATGGAATAAGTAATAGGTAGCTTTAACTGTAAAGTAATCGTTGCTTGCACTAAATCGCCTAACACGAATTGTACATGCTCAACTTTGTGAACGATATCTTGCTCTACACAGCAATACGTGAGTAGCTGCACATAAACATGCTTACCAATTTCAATATACTCTTGTTGAAAATCAGGACGAACAATCGTCGTCTCCCCTATTTTTTCACGCCTTGTAGAGAAAATCTCCTTCCCTTTTTGAACGAGTCGTTTAAAAAAGTTTTGCTCGACTTGTCGGTACGGGATTGGCATCACATGCTTCCCCTGCGTCTGTCGAATAAAGCGAGCTTTTGCTATTTCTTTTTGAGAACGTACATCCTCGACATAGTAATATGTATTGATTGGAGAAAGCTCAAGCTGACGAGCGATCGTTTTAGTCATTTTATCGGACGTACCAATTAGCAAAATCGACTGTACTTTATGTGTATTAAGTGCTTTTTTTACTTCATTGCGATGTGTATCATCTGTAAAAATCGCTCGACGAACGGCTGTAATCGTATTTTTCTCAAATTTCGCGGAAATTCCAGCTACTTTTACACCATTTACAATAAGAAGACCATCATCAATAAGAGCCTCTACCCCGATTTTATGGGCGAAAACTAGTGCGCTTGTACTTTTCCCTGTTCCACTTGGACCACTCAAAGAATAAACATCCATGACCGACAGCTCCTTTCCATTTTATGATAGCAGAAACGTTCCATTTTTTCCGTCAAAATCATTGTTTCCAGTATTAGATCATATATGCCTCGGCATAATTGTTGCTGTCGCTTCGCTTTCGCACAGATAAACAATGCGTCCAGAATCGGCTTTGTGTTTAGGCCTGCACAATGCAGGTCAGTTAGCCGTAATCGCATAGATGCGATGATCATCCCCTATGCGCACCTATCCGATTCTGTGACATCCGCCGGGGGCTTTAGGCCGACACGATATCGGTCATTCAGGCGTTTTCACAGGAGGTGAAGTTCTTAACCTAAGTTCCTCTATTTCACAGGTGATTGCACACTCACTGAAAATGACTGAAAATTGTTTTCATTACATCATCTATCAAGATGGGAGACTACAGCTGAAAAAAGTTAATTTATTCCCGCTAGTCTATGCATGCATCTTCTCCATTATAGAAATATATTCTTTTTTCAGAATAACTTTCCCTTTATATGCTTTAGTATGATAAAATGTGAACTACTATTCTGTTATACAACTATAAGGAGTGTACTAGTTTGAAAATCGTACCATCTAAAAAAATGTCTTTATTCACACCAGCAATTTTCGGAGATTTAAAAAATCATGCTAAGCAACTGGAAGCAAAAGGCATGAAAATGATTGATTTAAGCTTAGGTAGTCCTGACCTTCCTCCTCATGCTAAAATTCGCGAGCATTTATCGTATAGAGCGGGTTTAGCAGAATCCTACGGCTATACATTAACAGGCACGCAACGTTTTTATGAAGCTGTTAGTCGCTACTATAAACGTCGTAGTAATGTAGATTTAGATCCCGCTTCTGAAATAATTCAAACGATCGGCTCTCAAGAGGGATTAGTGCATTTACCAATCGCCTTTTGTGATCCAGGAGATATCGTACTTTCTACAAACCCAGCTTACGTAGCCTATGATGCAGGAATTCATCTAGCAGGCGCAACACCTTACTATATGCCTCAAACAGCTGACAACGATTATTTACCAGACTTAGATGCTGTTCCTGAAGAGATTGCGCAAAAAGCAAAACTACTAATTTTAAACTTACCAGGTAATCCTGTGCCTGCTATGCCTTCAATCGCCTATTTTGAAAAAGTCATTGCCTTTGCGAAAAAATACAACATCATCGTTCTACATGATGCAGCATACTCTGAGTTCTACTTTACTGGTGATGGTCCAATCAGCTTCCTAGCCACTCCTGGCGCAAAAGAAGTTGGGATGGAAATTAACTCATTATCGAAAAGCTTTAGCCTTGCTGGTACACGTATCGCTTATATCGCGGGTAGCGCTAAGATGATTTCGATTATAAAACAATTAAAATCAAATTTAGATTTCGGTATTTTCGAACCAATTCAAGATGCTGCGGTCGTAGCACTTGATAATGCCGAGGAAATTACAGCAGACCTACGCGCAACATTCTCAGAACGCCATAAAACATTAATGAATGGCTTACATACATTAGGATGGGATGCAGCGCCTTCTGAAGGTGGCATGTTCGTCTGGGCAAAATATCCGTACGATATTGACTGTACAGAACTAGCCTTTAAACTAATTGAACAAGCTGGCATCGTAACAGTTCCTGGTACAGTATTTGGCTCGGCTGGACAAGGCTATTTACGTTTAGCCTTAGTACAACCGAAAGAAATGTTGCAAGAAGCTGTTGATCGCTTAGCACAAGTACAACTAGCACCACAAAAATAATCATCTAATATAAAAACCCTTCTAACTTTAATGGTTGGAAGGGTTTTTATTGTTTATTATATAATCCTCAAGTATCGGTCTATCAGGAGGACTAATATTTTTAGGTAAATCATCTAAAGAGAAAAACTGTAGCATCGTTGCCTCAGCTTGATCATGAATAAGTTGGCCATTATATTCTTTACATTCAAATGCTGAAACAACGTTATAAACTTCATCACCATGCGGATATTGATAATAAAAATCTTGTCCAGAATACGTATTGATTAATATTAGATTTTTAGCTTTTAGTCCTGTTTCCTCCAATAATTCTCGATGCGCTACTTGCTCTAATGTTTCACCTAGCTCCATTGAACCCCCAATTAACCCCCAACACTCATTATCTATACGAAGCTGTAATAAAACCTGTTGATGATTATTATTAACCAATACACAAGTACCGCACTCCAACTACTTTGCGCAAATCTTTTATATATCCCATAAAGCACTCCTTTATTTTAAAACGCTCTTATTCGTTAAAATCGGCAGGAAAATCCACTAACACATAGTCTCCAGTCCACATTTGTGTCGTTACAATCAAATTTTCGCCATGTCTTTCAAAGAAGAGTCCACGGCCATCCTTTTCTTTGAAAACCCAACCGTTTTGATCAAGCATTTCTTTGATCATTTCATCAGCTGTGGATATATTTTCTCCCTTTAATACATACCATTCTTTGCCGTTTTCTTTCCGCAATTTAACCATTCGTGTTTCGGAATCATTTATTTTTTCTATAACTGTTTTTTTACTTATTTTTTCTATTGGGAGTGGAGGAAGATAAAGTTTATTGTAAAATACGAACGTTCCAACGAGTAAAATAATGAGCCCGATTGATACTATCACCTTTTGCATAAAACACTCTCTCCTTTTAATATAATATATTACCACTAATTTTCAATTTTTATTTCCATATATTACATTCTATTACACTAAGGCCTAAAGGGAGGTAATTTACTTAGTAAATCAGACGTCTAAGTTAGCAAACGAAATAATGAAGGGATGAGATTTTTTGAAGTATACTATTTTTGGGTGTCTAGTGGCTGTAATAATAGTCTTGAGTGGCTGTTCAACAATTCTAGAAAATGATATTTCAAATACAGAACAAGAACAATCGTATGTACCTATGGTAAATTTAAATGGAACAATTTATGCCTCTTATGACTTAACAAAATATGAAAAATATTCAACGGGAGAAGTATTTGGTGAAATAAAGAGAAGGGTACCATCCTCTGATATCGAAAAGGAGAATTTAACTTCCAATTATTACGATGAAGGAACAGTCATTTACAATGTCAAAGAGGATAACAAAATATTTCTAATCGAAGAGTCACCAGATATTTATTCCATTCTAGAAAAATTAGAGTAATGTTTAAATCATAGAAGTCCTTATAATTAAAATCATACCTTACGAAATAAGTACCCTATTGGACAGACACTTAAAAAAGTCGCTAATTTAGGGTACTTTATTCATAATGAGCCTAACAATTAGATGGAGCTTATATTACTATTTCCGAAGCATTGGAAGATGCTTTCGAGTCGGAATCATTTTTTTCTATAACTGTTTTTTTACTTATATTTTCTATCGGGAGTGGAGATTAGAGTTTGTTGTAAAATACGAACGCTCCAACGAGTAAAATGATGAACCCGAACGATACAATCACCTTGTTCATAAAACACTCTCCCTTCAATATAATACATTACCAATTTTTCACTTAATTTTACATGCATTGTATTTTCGGAAAGCATACGCTACTTACTAAATGGCGTTTATCCAACAAGGATTTATGCTATTTTTGTTGAATTTTATTTACTAAAGGGACAGGTTGTTGAGGAGGAGTAGTATGCGTTTTCTTTTTTGGCTAAGTGTTGTTATCTCAGGAATTGTAAGCATTGTCGGTTTTACACTCACTGCTATGACCACTACTTCATTCGACCCCACAGGTGAGAATTTTGTTGGTGCGAATGGAAACCCAGGCTTAATGTTTGTGATGTTTCCAATGTTAATTATTCTTTATTTTTTCTTTGCAATGATGTTTGTTTTTGAAAAGTTACATGAACGTTTTCCAGTGAAACGAAAACTATTTAAAGCCAGCTATTCAGGGGTGTTTGTGCTGGTATTTGGCATGTCGATTTATCGAATCGTGTCTTTTCGAAATGAAATCAACCCATATTTTGAATACGAAATATCCTATTTAAATCCTTTTTCTAATCATTTATTTTTTAACTTCTGGACGTTTATAGCTTGCCTTTGTATTTCAGGTTTTTGCTCATTTTATTTAAAGAAAAGAATGTGAAGAAATGTACTTAAACTCCCTTAAAAGAACGTAATAATCTTTCACTCTCTTTGGTGTACCGTTGGTTTTACACTACATGGATGGCTAACAGGTGCTTTCTCATTAATTATCTAATTAGACTACTCAAAATGATTAGTAATCCACCTTTTTTGATTCTCTGCAACCTATTGTTCTACCACAATTTTTATTATTGGCTAACTTTTCTTTAGAAACCCCCAGGTAAAACGTATATTTACTCGATTAAAATAAGATGTTACAAATTATCCACCACAAAAATAATCATATCAACAACAAAAACCCTTCTAACTTTACTGGTTGGAAGGGTTTTTGCTATCGTTCAATATGTTGTTTTTACTCATAACATATTGAAGTAAAACTACTTCAAATAAAAATGTGTTAACGTCTATTCATTATAATCCAAGCATTGGAAGATGCTTTCGAGTATGATAAGTTAGTGCTAATGCAATGCACTGTTTTACTTCATTTACTGGTATTTCATCATTTACAGCAAATACAATCGCTCGATTCCCTTCATAGTTGAATACATCTCTATAAACCTCTTTAAATGTATCAATTAGCTTCGTATTACAGTTAAAATACATGGCGTATTGATCTGGATTTGACTGTTTCCAACCTAGTCTAATTGTACTCCCTTTTTTTGTGATATAACTTGGTTCTCCCCATTTTAACGTTTCTTCCACATGATCTACGCTTTCTGTCTCTATTGCCGTATCCAAAATTAACTGACGAAGAATCAATAGTTTCGACTGAATGTGTTTAGGATACTGTTTGAATACTTCCTCCACCTTGGTATTTTCAATTGTACGCATATTCATCATTCCTTTTTTAAAAATAACAAACTAATCAATACTCAACCGTACGATTAATAATTTTCTAAAGGCAATTCAAATTGTCTACTACAACACGAAAGCTATTTTATCGAAATATAAATTTCTGCTTGTCCGTCCTCTGGATTAATATCCTTGCTATAATATTCAAAATCACCTGTGAATGCTCGGTTATTCCCTGGCTGCTGTGACCATTGCTAAATATCAGCCCAAGTACGCTGAATCATTTCTATAATTGGTCCACGTTTTGTAACGAATACAGCATATTTTGCAGCAGGAACAGTAAATGCTTTTATCATATCTAGATTCTGAAGTTGTAATTCTTCATTAATATGTACGCTTACCATTACTTCATAAAGTCCCGCATCTCCATCTTCATAGTTGAAGTAACAGCTATAATGACCATCCTCTTGAATATGAACTCCTAGCTTCTTACCAATATTTTGAGAGTGGAACTCTTCGAACAACTTACCAATTTTGCCATCTTGGCTTCGTTCTGCTTCATTTGTTGTAACGGCACTAATTCCAGCTAAGGTGAAGGAAGATAATACCTCAATTCGGCTAGGTTCAATTCGTTTCGTAGGTATGTTTTCTTTAGACGATACGTGATTCCATTCAGTCATATTTTTTTGTTCGTTTTGTTTCATCCTAAATCATTCTCCTTATTATAGAATAAAACCAGTATAAAACAATAAACCTGACAACTGATTGTCATGTTGCTATGTCATTTTTGTAAATGATCGCTATTTTTTCAGCACGACTAGCAATGATTTCCCGTAAATGTTGAGGTTCAAGCACCTCTACATGATGGCCCAAGCTAAGAATGAAACTATAGAGCCATTCATTTTCTGGATACGCCTTTTTTACTAGCCAACTGCCATCCTCATCTGGCAAAAGTTCTTCAATACCAAACCATTCTTCTGCTAAATGCCGAGCTTCATCTTGGAATCGAAAGACAACTTCTGGTACATCGGATGGCTTGAATTTACGCTGGCCTTCACCCTGTTTCTGAGTAGCGTGATCTCGACGAATGAAGTTTTTTTCACGATCTACTTCGAGCCCTTTCATTCTTTTTAGTTTAAAGAGGCGGAACTCTTTTTTCTCTAGACAATAAGCTTGTAGATACCATTGCCTTCCTTTGAGCATGAGCATATGTGGCTCTACTATTCGCTGGGAAACTTCACCATCTGCATTCGAATAGGTGAAGTACACTAATACACAGCTATCTATTGCTTCGTCTAATAGTTGTAGTTTCGGACGGAGTTTTTCAATACCATCCCAAGGAGAGTAATCGATTAGTACGCGATTTGTCTTATGTTGAAATTCTTCTTCATGTGCTGGTAGTACGACACTATTTATTTTTTCCACAAGGCGTTGGTGTTGCTCTTTGCCGTATGAAGTGGAAATACTGCGAAGAGCGGTAACGATAGTAGCAAGCTCGTCATTTGTTAGCAAATTTCGATCCAAACGGTAACCTTCTGCCAAACCAATGCCACCATTTGTTCCTTGATAGGTGACGATCGGGATGCCGGCTGCATTAATTGAATCAATATCTCGATATATAGTCCGAATGGATACCTCAAACTGCTCCGCCAGGTCCTTAGCCTGCACCTTTCGACGGTTCAGTAGAAGAATAATAATAGATAAGAGTCTTTCCAGTTTCAAAATATGTAACCTCCATTTGGATGTTAAGTAATTCTTAGAGAATACTTGATTAGATGATATTGATCGTTTAGTACAAGTGCAAGTTACACCACAAAAATTATCATATAACAACATAAACCCTTCTAACTTTAATGGTTTGAAGGGTTCTGTTGCGTATATTAATTTTTCATAATGAAAAGTTAAAGCCAAACATCATTTTCTGCTGTTTGCTCTGTTTGTTCTTGTCCAGTATTCACAACACCTTTAGGCTCTACAAGCATAATTTCACACTCGGATGCAGCGTAAGGCTTATGATCGACATTTCGTGGAACAACAAACATTTCCCCTTCCTTCAAAGTAACTTTTCCATCACGAAATTCAATGATTAAATTTCCTTCAATGACGATAAAAACTTCATCTGTATCTTCATGTTTCTGCCAAACAAAATCCCCTTGTACTTTGACTAGCTTAAATTGATAATCATTCATTCAGCAATAAGCTTTGGAGACCAGAGTTCTTGGAATATATCTAATTTCTCTTGTAAATTAATCGGTACGTAATTCATTCTCTGTTCCCTCCATCCTCTTTGCGACCCTAATATAAGGTTAACATATTGACACCACATAAGTGGAAGATTCTTATCGTTAATGCAAAGATCAATTTAATAAAAAAACAGCTACTGCACTTCCGCAGTAACTGTCTCTTCATTACACATCATATTTTTGATGCATCTCATCCGTATAACGATTATAACGCTGTTTATATAGTTTAAATAAATGGGTTACTAGCACTTTTAAAATGGCATAGCCCGGAATCCCTAAAATGACACCTGGTACGCCAAATAAAGAACCCGCCGTTAATAACACGAAAATAATTGTAATTGGATGGATACTCAGTGATTTACCCATAATTTGTGGAGAAATAAATTTCCCTTCAATGAGCTGTACGACCGTCCAGACAATGGCTAGCTTAATAAGCATGAATGGCGATGTAACAAGAGCGATAATGACCGCTGGCGTAATGGCGATAACAGGCCCTAAGTACGGAACCACGCTCGTAACCATAGCAAGGAAGCCAAGCAATAAGGCATATTTCATACCGATAATTAAAAAGCCAATAGTCACCATTGCACCTATGCACATGGACACTAAAATTTGTCCTTGAATATAGGAACTAATTTGCTTGTCCATGTCATGTAAGATTTCTGTTACTTCTTTACGCGTACGTGGCGGACAAACTTTTATAATAAAGCTCGGTAGTTTTTTACCATCTTTAAGTAAGTAAAATAAAATAAATGGCACTGTCACTAATGATAGAACAATCCCAGTTAACGCTGAAACGAATCCAGTAATTCCAGATGCTACGCCTTGCGCCAAATTCGCAGCCGTATCTTTTACCGTTTCCACCATATCTGTAGTAAAATTCTCTACCATTGAGTCATAATTTAAATTAACTTTATCTAAGTATTCGTTGAGACGTGCATTATTGAGAAACTCAGCAATATTTTGTGTAAATGCCATAAAATATCCTGGGAATTCCTGTGCTAAATTAGTAAACTGGTCTCGTAAAAACGGATAGACAAGTACTACTAATAACGTAATGATGCCAATCAGAATAATATATAGAAGAAAGATACCCCAAACCCTTGGGATCCGCCATCTTTCGAAAAGCCCCAATATTGGACGAAGTAAATAATACCCAATAATGGCTAATACCCCTGGCAGAATAACTACCTCAAATAAAACTTTTAGCGGGGTAAATATAAAGGAAACTTTTTGAAACATAAAAATTACGCACGCTAATAATAATAAAACAATCAGTGTAAAAAATAAGTTTTTACCACCGATAAAGCGAATAAACTTCGTTGAAAAGAAATTTGAACGCTCATCTGATCTGTCTTTTTCCATCTAATCACCCCAATACCAATCCTATATCCTTATTTTACAAGATGATGTTGGATTTTGCTAAAAATCACTCTAAAGGAATTCCTAAAAATTTACGTAAAAATTCTTTGTTTTTCTCTACATCCATAACAATTGAATCACCGACACCTCTAAAGCTTTGGAAATTATAACTACCTTCAATAGGAACTGTTGCTTTTTCTATATTGACTTTACCTTTCGACACCATTTTCAGCACTTGTTGAACTTCTTCTGCTGATGAATAGTCCGTCGTTATATATCCTTGCGCTGCTCCAACGAATTTTGGTAAGTTCAACATATTTTGAGGTGATAAAACTTCATTTTTTAAGGCTTCGATCACCTTTTGCTGACGTGCTACTCGACCGAAATCCCCTTCAGCATCGTGACGGAATCGAGCAAAGCCAAGTAATTCTTGACCGTTTAAGTTATGAACACCTTGTTTTAATGAAACCCCAATATTTTCGGACATATCTTTATCTACATCGATTTCAACACCATTTGGCGCTAAAATATCTACTAGTGATTCGAAATTTTTAAAATCTATAATGGCATAATGATGAATCGGTAGGCCAAACATATTGGTAATCGTATCTTTTAATAATTGAACACCGTCTAAATAGTACGCCGTGTTAAGCTTATAGGATTTATAACCAGGAATATCTGCATAAATATCTCGCATGAGCGACACGAGCTTCATATCATTTGTTTTCTTATTCCACGATAATACCATCATTGTATCTGTACGTGATTTTTCTTCACCACGAGTATCAATCCCTAATAATAAATAGTTTTCCACATCGCCATTTACTGTATCGCCCTTGAAATTCTCTTGGGCTACCTTTGTATCATTTGCCAATTTCAGTCCACTTCGATATTGCATAACGGAATAACCTGCAATCACGATGACAAACAGTAATAACAATGTGAAGAATGCTCGCCCTTTACGCAAACGCTTTTTTTGTGGGCGCTGCGAGCGTCTTGAATAATCTTGCTCTTCCATAACAGTTAACTCCTCTATTTTTTATAGTAATGTAACGATTCCATCGAAAGAAAGGTTCATTTTATAGTATGTTGCGAATCCTTTCAATAACTATTTAAAGGTTATTTTACACCCTTTTTGCCAGGAATGAACCAAATAATGCTATAATATTTTCACGACAGAAAGGATGATGAACATGATCGAAAAAGCTACGTTTGCTGGCGGTTGTTTTTGGTGTATGGTAAAGCCATTTGTTGAATGGGATGGTATACATAAGGTCACTTCTGGCTACATGGGTGGCCATATAGACAATCCTACTTATGAGGATGTCAAAAAAGGTACTTCTGGCCATTTAGAAGTAGTCGAAATTGAATTTGACCCTAGCGTTTTTAGTTATGAGCAGCTCCTTGAGATTTACTGGATGCAAATCGACCCTACAGATGCTTTTGGTCAATTCCATGACCGTGGTGAATCATATACGACAGCTATCTTTACTTATTCAGACGAACAAAAACGCATTGCAGAAGCTTCCAAGGAAAAGCTAGCAAACAGTGGTCGCTTTGATAAACCTATTGTAACCACAATTCGCGATGCTAAGCACTTCTACCCTGCAGAAGATTATCATCAGAACTTTTATAAAAAAGAGTCGGAGCATTATCAGAAAGACCGAGCGATTTCTGGCCGAGATCAGTTCATCACTGAGCATTGGGAGAAATAATTTTTATGATATTTCATTTTGATTGACGTCCCTTTTTTACTCATGGCTTAGCCGTTTTCAAAATGGATTTTTCTTTTTTTGTTTACGTGTATAAAAAATAATGAACGGTCTATACTATTTAAGATTTCACTTTCAAATCCAATGACAAGGAGGGTTAACCCGATGAGTGGGGCTGACCGGTAACTCAGAAGGACCATCAAAGCTGAATGAAGCTAAAGCACAGTTTCTTAAAAATTTTAAGATCAATGCGGAAGCGAGGCAGTGTGTCATGGAGCACTATAAGTAAGTGAATCAAGCCCGGAATATTACTATTCCGGGTTATTTTTTGTTTTATCCCCTCTTTAATTATTCTTCATACGATAACGGCTAACTGACACCATGGTGTTGCTGGCGCTTCGCTTTCGCACAGACAAAACATGGTGTTGCTGGCGCTTGCTTTCGCACAGACAAAAACATGGTGTTGCTGGCGCTTCGCTTAACATCTGCGGGCCTAAGGCGATTCAGGACGCATTTATGCCGGAAAAGTATAGCCGTTGGATTTTTTTCTTTTTAAAAACGTGTATAGAAAATAATGAACGGTCTATACTATTTAAGATTTCACTTTCAAATCCAATGACAAGGAGGGTTAACCCGATGAGTGGGATTGACCGGTAACTCAGAAGGACCATCAAAACTGAATGAAGCTAAAGCACAGTTGTCTTAAAAATTTAAGATCAATGCGGAAGCGAGGCAGTGTGTCATGGAGCACTATAAGTAAGTGAATCAAGCCCGGAATATTACTATTCCGGGTTTTTTTATTTTGGTACTGTAGTTTTGAAAATCTCCTCTTTAGTTATTCTTTGTGGTGATTTATTTAATGGATATTTATGACAAAATCGATGATGTGAAAAATTGTACTTCAACTATTCAAGCGGTATAGTTGAAGAAGGTACTAAACATAAATTCAAAAAATTTACAGTCAGACAGGAGCTAAATACGATGATTAAAGGTATCGGGGGAATATTTTGGAGAACTAACAATCTTGATGTTATCAAAAAATGGTACAGTGACGTGTTGAAGTTGGACATAGACATTTGGAATGGAACTGTGATTAAACCCGAATTAGGAAATGAGACGATCTTTTCATTCTTTAACGAAAATGACAGCTATTTTCCAATAGAACAACAAGTAATGTTAAATTTCCAAGTACATGATATAGACGAAACTATTAAGCATCTCGAACATATTGGTGTTCCTCTTGAGAAGGAAAAGGAAATAAGTGAATTTGGAAAGTTTGTTTGGATTAAAGATCCTGAAGGTCGACTGATCGAGCTTTGGGAGAGATAGTAGGTTGTAATACTTTGCGAACATAAAGGAAGTGCCTAATTCTGTTGAATTAAGCACTTCCCTTTTTCCTTTTTAAACTGTTTTCAAAAAAGACTGCAGAGCATCGAAGAAACGCTCGCCATATTTTTCGAATTTTACTTCACCAATACCGCTAACATGTCGTAAATCTTCTAGCTCATTCGGTTTTTTGTCACATAAATCACGTAATGTTTTATCAGAGAACACAACAAATGGTGGCACCTTTTCCTCATCTGCAATCTCTTTACGTAATAATCGTAAATGCTCAAATAACGGATCATTGTCTACAAGCTTACGTACAGTAACAGCTTCTTTTCTCATGACTTGTTGATTCCCGAGTAAGACCTCTTTTCCTTCCTCTGATACATAAATGGTTGGAAAAGTGCCATGTTTAACGGCAAGAACGCCCTCAGCAATTAAAAACTCAATAAAGGTTGAGACATCCTTTGAGGAATATTGCCCTTTTAATATGCCATAGGTAGATAGCCTTGCAAAGCCAAATTCAGTGACCTTTTGATTTTTGGAGCCTATTAACACTTGGGCCACCATTGTCTTACCGAATTTCTGCCCCATCCTTACGACACAGGCTAATACCTTTTGTGCATCTACCGTCACATCTTTCACTTCTCGTCCATCATTACAGTTACTACAACGACTACAAGGCATCCCTGGTACTTCGCCGAAATACGTTAAGATGGCATTTTGTAAACAGCCTTCTGTATGGCAATAATCCACCATCGTTTGCAGCTTTCCTAATTCCTGTGCAATCCGTGTTTCATCCTGCGTCTGTTCAATTAAAAAGCGCTGTGTTTGAACATCACCTGAAGCATACAGTAAAATACAAGCACTTGGTAAGCCGTCACGACCTGCACGTCCGGCTTCCTGATAATAGCTCTCCATATTGCGTGGCATTTGATAATGAATAACAAAGCGTACATTACTCTTATCAATACCCATGCCAAATGCATTGGTAGCTACCATAATGCGCGCTTCATCTTTTAAAAAGCGCTCTTGCTCTGACATACGCATGTCCTCTGATAATCCCGCATGGTATTTTGCAACAGCTTCGCCCGAACGACTTAACAGCTCATAGATCGCGTCTACAGCCTTTCGTGTAGCCGCATAAATTATGCCCGCTTCATTTTTATTTTTCATTAAATAATTTTTAATGTAGCGCTCTTTGTTTTCACCGATTAATACAGAGAATGCTAAATTGTCGCGTGAAAATCCTGTAATGACAGTTGATTGCTCGTCAATGTCTAATAATTGTCTAATATCATCACAAACAGCTGGTGTAGCTGTGGCAGTAAGTGCTAAGACAGTTGGTTTTTGCGGCCACAACGTAAATAATTTTTGGATTGCTCGGTAGCTTGGTCTAAAATCATGCCCCCACTGAGATATACAGTGTGCTTCATCCACGGCAATCAAAGGTACAGATAAATTCGATAATACTTGTAAAAAACTTGCACTTTCTAATCGCTCTGGTGCTATATAAAGAAGCTTTAAATAACCCGCACTAGCAAGCTGGATTGTTTCATTCACTTCTTGCACGGTTAAGGTACTATTAATATACGCCGCTGGAATATTCGCAGCACGTAATGCTTCTACCTGATCTTGCATCAAAGAAATCAAAGGGGAAATGACGACTGTAAGGCCATCTAGCATGAGCGCCGGAATTTGATAGCAAATTGATTTACCTCCGCCAGTTGGCATCACACAAAGACTTGATTGACCTCGTAATGTTTGTTCAATAATTGGTTCTTGTCCATTGCGAAATGAATCATAGCCAAAATGATGTTGTAGCATTTGTTTTGCTTGCTCCATCCAACTTTTCACTCCTCAGTTTTTAGACGAATAAGCTTATACTCGCCCTGTTCATTTTTATTTATTTCATATACCATCATAGAGTTTGCAAGTGCCTCTTGACCAGCAGAATTTGTTAGGACATATTCTGTTTTGGCACGAACAATAATATTTTGTCCTTCCATGGTGATATTTTTAATTGTCGTATCAGAAAAATATATTTGTGCTTTTTTGGAAGCGTAATAGGCAACCATATTATCCAGGGTGCTTTGTAAATCGTTTGACCCTACGAAAGATTTCATGACACTAGCATCTTGAACCTCAACAGCTGCTCTTAATTGCTTATGAAATGCATCTAAAAATAACTTTATTTCATCGGTATGAAAAGCAAAAATGTTCTTTCCATATTGATCAATTGCTTGCAGGACGGCTTCCTTATCACCCTGTTCTATATACGGATACAAGTTTTTGGCTTGAGTTAGTCTATTACTTGGCTTCATGCCACTTTCACACCATTCATCCAATAACATTACAATATCTTTAAATGGCAATATATACGGCTGTGATACACCGTTTTCCTTGCGTTTAAAATAGATGCCCACAAGTTTGCCATTCTCCGCTTCTAGAACCGGACTCCCTATACGTGTATTTTGATTTGCATCTATGTAATAAGCTGCTACACTGCCACTATATTTTTGAATAGTATGTGGTAAGCTATCGACATAAACAGCTAACTGATCTAATTCCCCATTATAAACGGTCGGTACCTTTACCGATACGTTATAGGAAACTTCTAAAATGGCTATATTATAAGCTGTCGATAAATAATGAACTTCGGCTTCCTTCAGTTTATCATTATTAAATTGTACAAGCGCAGTTGGCTTTGAAGCCACGAGCGCCCCATTTGTCACAATATAAAGTTTCCCATCCTCTTTTTTAACAATAATCCCTGCACCGATTCCGTTCTCCCCAACTACCTTTACTTCCGGAACAATTTTTTCTTGCTGCTTCGTCACAGCCTTTTCCGATTTCACATCGGTCTTTTTACTTTGAACTACCTCTGCCAATGTATCATTGCCACAGCCGGTTAAAAGTAAAGTTGTCGCTCCAAGAATGAGCATCTTTTTCCACATACGTTCACCAAAACTTTCTATCATTCGATTATGCCTTGGCATAATTGCGTCCGGAGACTTTAACTTCTTTCAGTGGCCGTGCTGAACAATAACTTCAACCCTTATTCATCTCATCACCTATAGAAGTGACCTGAAAGTAAGTTAAACATCTTTCTATTCTATCATAAACAACGTTACGCTTCGTTTCAAGTTTACATAATAATATTATTATTTTATTTGTATTGTTAAAATAAAGCTCTCGTCTTATGTTCAATTCGTTCTACCTATAAAAAACGGCTCTTTATTATCTTTGCTATGGAAAATGACTTATCATTTGCGGTTAAAATGATATAAAAAAGAAAGCTTCCCTCTTCAATTATTGAGCTTGCTAAACATGTTGAGTTCGAGGCAACTGAAAAAGAAATTTATTTTTAATAGATCTTTTTAAAGGTATCTCGACGAGTGAACTGGAGACGATGTAGAGTGTCTTAAAGAAGTTATATCGTTTGGATGGTGATGTAAAGGTGGTTTTGAAGAAGACATTTAATTAGATATGGATGAAAACCAAAATGACGTTCAGTTGAAGATCTTATAAAAGATTGAAAGACGAAGAAATCATAATTAGGGAGAATGATCGATAAAATAAATGTTACTATTGAGGAATCTGTCTCATTAAATGGTGCAGATCATTATTTATTTCATTCTCGTACTAACTATGATAACCCGATATTACTTTATTTACATGGTAGTCCAGGTCCCCATCTAGAAAATGGCTGGCAAGCTCCCCTTAAAAGATTATGTATCATTTCTCGATTTGTTTACTGATGCATTATTACACCTCAATAATAATGAACATCGTAAACTAATTATTGGACGTATATTTATTGTTTCCAGGTAGTTTCTTGATTGTATACCATGCTTCAATCGCTTCTTCACGACTTTTCCCTTGATTTTTTGGGTCAGAAAAAAAGTCACGGATGAATTGATTATATTCAAATTGGGGTGCAATGTTATTCTTATATGAAGGGTCTTTCTTCCGTTCTTCCTCCTTATTCCAAGCATCTACGACATCACGATATGTTTTTCCAACATTGTTTTTAAAATAGCTTTGGATATAGGTTGAAAAATGAAATTTAGGGAGTACTGTCTTAAAAAACGCCCTTACATTTTGACTACAACGATGATTTTCGGTAATGAGTGTATCAAGACTTAAGTCTACTTGCTGTTCTATTTTCTTCGCTTTTAATTTTCTGACAGGTTTCTTAATCTCTCCTGTCTGTAGAAATGTTTCAATCCTATTGGAAATCTCTATTTTAGAACCAGAAGCACTTATTCCGTTTTTTCTACAAAAAGTTTGCAATTCTTCCTTTAACCAATAAAAATCCTTAAAACTTTCTACACTTATATCTTTCGTAAGTTTAGGTCTCATTAATTATACCTCCATAATACTTATTCCACATTATAGAACGATAGTTCACATTTGGCAAAACCAATCACGAAAACAGCATAAAAAACATGCGCGTACATTCGCGCATGTTTCCACATTATTTTTTCTTAAGAAAAATGATAGTAGCTATAATGCCTAGCATTAATGTGATAAAAATTGCATAAGTAAATGTATGGTTACCCGTCACATCATAGCAATAGCCAATCAGTATTGGGATAATGGCGCTTATCATGAAGCCGCCTGAAAGCACCATAGATGACCAGCTATTCGCTTCTTCGTCATTTCTTGCCTCATCCAATGGTAGCAATAAACCGATTGGAAATAAGCCGCTTAATACAATACCTATAATGAATACCGCAATCCATAACAAAGTCCCTGATCCTACCCATAGCAACATAAAGCCAATAATGCCAAAGACCCCTAAAGAGAAGAGCCAGCCGATTCGACTCGACCATTTTTCCATTAATATAGGGACCAAAATATTCCCAATCATTTGTACAATCGACATAAATGTTAGCATAGAGCTTGCGGCGCCAAGAGAGAAGCCTTTATCCTGTAACATCGGCGCTAACCAGGACATCATGGAGAAGAACAAAGATGTTTGTAAACCAAAGTAAATTAAAATGGTCCAAGCACGGACATTTTTCCACGGATTTCGTGCTACTTTTTCAGTAAATACAGCTGTCTCTGGTAGCTCTTGATTTTGTATAGTCAAGATCCATATACAAAGAGCAATAATAGCAAGTATTGCCCAAGAGCCAAGCGCGATCGTCCAGCTCTCATGAAAATGATAATAAAATGGTAATGTTAGTGCCGCACTCAATGTTGCCCCTGTTCCTATTCCAAATGAATAAATACCAACCACCGTAGTAAAACGGCTCGGGAATTTTTTCTTGATATAGGCATTTAATATAGGTCCTATCAGTGCAATGGCAAATCCTGCCGCAAAGCTTGTTACTACAAGTAGTACATAACTTTCTTTTAAAAAGCGTAGGCCATTTGCTATTGTTAGGATGATTAGTAAGAGCGTAATAGCTGTTTTTGTTCCAAGTTTTCTTTGTAATGGGACTGCAAATGGTGCAAAGAGTCCCATACAAAACACCGGAATAGATGTTAAAAAGCTCATTTTCGTATTTGATATATGGAGTGATTCTAAAAGTACATTAAATAGTGGTCCTATTCCTGTGACTGCTGGGCGCATATTGAGCGCAACCAAGAAAATACAAACAACCACAAGTACCATGGAAACACGCCTTTGCTTTTTCTCCATACTTTCTAAAAACCTTCTCTCTAAATATACGGTTAAAAATTCAACGAAATTTGATAAGACCTTTGAATTCTCACTATACCCTTTTACCATTTTTTCTAGTAATGGTCAATTTCCATAGCTATTACTAGTTGCATGTTGTAGCTAGCACGATGTTGTAGACACACTAATCGTTCTTACATATTTTTAGGTGCGGCAATGCCTAATAGTGCTAACGACTCTTTTAACACAATGGATACACAAAGACAAAATGCTAATCTTGATTTTATTTGGCTGTCATTGACCAATACTTTATTTTGCGCATAATATTTATTAAATTGACGTGCTAATTGTAAAGCGTATTTAGCAATTTGTGATGGATCAGCTTGTTCAAAGGAGTTAGTAATTACTTTCGGAAACTGTTCGAGTAATAAAATAACAGGCCATGCTTGCTCACCTAATGCTTCGAGCGATACTGCATAACTTTGTGCATCTGCTTTTGCCAAAAGAGATACGATACGTGCATACGTATATTGAATATATGGCCCTGTTTCACCTTCAAAATTCATCATGTGCTCAATAGAAAACTCAATGTCATGAAGACGATCATTTTTTAAATCATTAAAAATGACCGCTCCTACACCAACCTGTCGTGCGATACTCTCTTTATGCATTAAATTTGGATTTTTTTCCTCGATATTTCGTTTCGCCGTAGCAATTGCCTCTGTTAGTACATCTGTTAATAGAACGATCTTTCCTTTACGTGTCGACATTTTTTTACCCTCTTTTAATATCATCCCAAAAGGCACATGCTGCAAGTCTTTTGCCCAATCATACCCCATCTTCTCAATGACCTTAAATAATTGGCTAAAATGAAGTGATTGTTCATGTCCTACAACATAAAATGATTTTTTAGGGTCATATTGCTGTTTACGATAAAAAGCAGCTGCTAAATCACGTGTAGCATAGAGCGTAGCACCATCAGTTTTGGTTATTAAGCATGGAGGCATATTGTCTATTTCAACGACATGAGCACCCTCGGATTTCACAAGCAGTTCTTTTTCTTCCAATTCCTTAACAACAGCAGCCATTTTGTCATTATAGAACGCTTCCCCAGCGAATGAATCAAAGTCAATTCCAAGCAATCCGTAAATGTTTTTGAATTCTTCGAGTGATGCATCTCTGAACCATTGCCAAAGAGCTAACGTCTTTTCATCCCCATCTTCTAATGCTTTAAATGCGGTACGTGCCTGTTCATTCAGTGAATCATCCTGCTCCGCTTCTTCATGGAATTTTATATAAATTTTTAGCAGTTCCTCTATTGGGGCAGCTTCAATCGTCTTTTGATCTCCCCATTTTTGATAAGCGACGATTAATTTACCAAATTGCGTTCCCCAGTCACCCAAATGATTAATGCGAATTGCTTTGTAGCCGTTTTTCTCGGCAATATTGGCCAAAGCATTACCGATCACTGTTGAACGTAAATGGCCCATAGAAAAAGGCTTCGCTATATTAGGTGAAGAAAAATCTAGCACTATATTCCCTTTTGACTCTTGTTGAGTCCCGTATAAATTTTTCTCTTTTACAATTTGACTAAGAACTTGTTGAGTAATCGTAGGCTGATGATAAAAAACATTGACATAACCACCTACTACTTGAACTTCTTGTATGCAATCGCAGCTTATATTATTTTTTATGTCTGACGCGATAGTGTGAGGGGACTTTCTTAATTTTTTGGCTAGCGTAAAGCACGGGAATGCCAAATCCCCTAAGTCCAATTTTTTTGGTTTCTCCAGTAAGTTTTGAACTTCAATAACGGACAGCTCATTATTTAATGCCTCAGCTATACTTTTTGCAATTTGTCTATTCATATTCATTCTCCTCTCTATACATAAATCCATTTTCTTGTAGACAAACAAAGCGTCCATATTTTGAATTGTGCACGGACGATTCATACTAAATGAAAATAAAAAAAGCCCTCGTCTCTAAAATAGAGACGAGAGCATAGTTATCCCGTGGTACCACTCTAGTTGCCATATAATATGACCACTTTCCATTGTTAACGAGGTGACTCCCCGATATTCTCTACTACAAATTTGAGAACCTTCTCCAAAGTGCGTTTCATTTATGGCTCCTGCATTAGGCTCACACCATCCCTAATTCGCTTTCCAGTTGCTCCATAAACTACTCTCTTCATCTCAGAATTTAACTGTAATTTCAAATTATATTACAGTAGTTCCTTTTTTTAGCCAACTGTCTTTTGATTTTTAAATAATTGAATCGATTCCAATGGTGTATTTTGGTAGTAGGACAAATTACGCGTACATTAATACCGTATCTAAAAGGAAAAGGAACATTCCCCACTAATTAGTGGGAATGTTCCTTTTCTGCATAATGGATGACATCAGCCATTATGGCGTACAACTCTTTTAATTTTAATTCCTTGTTTTCAGTTAATCTTTTAGCTAATTTTTCACTGATAATCCCTTTTTCAATCAATACATTCCAGTTGTTATCACTTGACTTTCCTACTAATACTTCCGCCAAGTGTTCTGCGACTTCATCTCTTTTAATTGGGTTTTTTTCTTTTTTAGCTACTTTATAGATAACGACATCCAGCTTATCCCCAAGCTCGTTCATTTTCTCTGGACTAACACGTTGAACGCCCTCTTTTAGCATTTTCGCAAACTTAATCTTTGTTGCTGTATCTTCAACTTTTAAGTCATTCGAATAACCACCGACAACGAGACCGTAATTGATTAAAGTTTGAATAGATTTATCATACCATTCATTTTTATAAGGATAATCCATCTCAAAAGAATCTACAAAGGCTCCTTGTTTCTTCAAATCTTCTCGTAAAGTATTAATGAGTTTTTTGTCCTTGCTCATTGCTCTAAAGGTTACGTCTTCTTTAATGGCTATCGCTGCTGCTGCTCCCGCTGCTTCACCTGTCACCATACCCGTTGGAACGACACGTGCACTTCCAGCTGCAAGTGATGAATAACCTGCTGAACGACCTACAACAAGCAAGCCATCGATTTCTTTCGGCACTAAAGAACGGAAAGGAATTGCATATTGATTTGGAGCTGAAATAACATATCCATAATCATGAGGCGTTTGCGCTTGTACATCAACTGGATAAGCAGCTACGCCAATGCTATCCCAATGATCACTATTCTTCCAAACATCAGACATCGGTAATTGGTATTCTGCCCAAATATGTTTTGTTTCGCGGACGTATAGTTCCTCCGGATAACTCACAACTTCTGCATTTTCAAAGCCAGGAAACTTCTCATGTAAATATTTTAAAATATGTTCAGTCTCTTTCTTCCCTTTTTCAATTGCTTCCTGTTTAGAAAGTTCATTCAAACCATCGATTCCGAAAATTTGTAAAGCATTAATATAATATTCATCATCTACTTTTGCTAAATTCAAGCCTCGTAATCTCGTACCTTCTAGTACTGGCTTATAGTCATCATGAAGCTTTGTAAAGCCCCACATAACTGAATCATTTAGGTGAGCACCACCAAAAGTATTTGAATTTGCTTCTTTTTTCACCTTATCCCAATCAACATTTTTTAAATGTAGCATCAAGGTAACAGCCATTCTCTTATCCTTAATACCAATATCTTCTCCACCCATGAAAAATGGAACTTTTGACATTGTAGCAAAATCAGCATCTTGTGTAGCATCAATGAATGTCTTGCCTTTTACAGCATACGTACCATATTTATTTTTTAATTCCACTGATGTTAGCTGATTTGAATCAAGATTGGCATTAACGACTTCTGTTTGTACAGAAAGCGTTAAATTTGGTTCTTCATCGACAAGCTTTTTAAAGGCAGCCTTCGCATCTACAATTCCAAAGGCATCTTTCCCTCTAACTAGGTCGTGCCATTCTTTAAAAATACCCATACTGACTGGTCGTTTAGAGTCATTTCGAGGTATATCAAGGAAATTGAGCATTCCATACGTAAATAATCCGCCTAATTCTTCACGCTTTTCTACTAAAAGTGTTTTTGCACCATTACGAGCTGCTGATACTGCAGCAGCAACCCCTTCTGGCTCTCCACCAATGACAATTACATCATATTCTTCATTTATCGTTTTTTCCGGAATTGGCTTTTCATAGTTTTTCACAAGTTTTTTATGTGCCATTTCACTTCTAATATCTGTTATAAAATAATAACTTCCTATACCTAGTACAATTACTACTATTAATATGGCTGATCTTACCAAGCCCTTACCCATAACATACCTCCAATAGATAAAATTCCCATCTGTATCTCTTGTTTATAATCATGATCACCTTTTGAAAAAGTTGACATGACATATTTATATAGTTATTAACTGTTTTACATTTCAACGTGAGTTCGTAGCAAACCTAATAGGTCTTTACAGTCTAGGTACTTTTCAAAATAGTTTTTCACACAGTAGATAAAATCGAATCCACCTAAAATAACTTACCTTGGTGAGTTCAAGGGTTTTCATTTCCTATAACAAGTGGTGCCATTTTGGACGGCACGGCATGAAAGTATGATGAAATAATAGTCTTCTACTGACAGTTACCTATACTGATATTCGTAGTGGCAAATCATTGGGGTTGGAATAGCAGCAGAATATCAACTTTAAGAACTAACCAAATGCATTTAAAGCATAAGAAACAATAAATATGTATGTATAATCTAAAACAAAAAAAGATACATAATCATTCTAGCGATATTGTAACAATGAAGCAACTAGAACCTATTAAATTGTTGTAGGTCTTTATGATTGTTTTTTCATTTTCCGACAGAAATCTCCATTTCAAGGAATGTAATGGGCGCAGCTAATGAGTAAAGTATACCTCCATCATGATGAAGCTTTTGATACATAGTTATTTATTATTGTCCGCTTTCCCACCAAATAAATCTAATTCCATTACTTCTGAATTCGCCAAATCTCCCACACTAATGTCAAGCCTGTATTTCTTGTGAAATAAATGCCTTCCTCAACATGGCGGAAGGCAAAAGACTTATTTTTTATTTTCTAAATAATTACAGAAAGGACAAAGATGATCTCTATTTATAAAAATAGCACTGAACATAAATGACCATGGAATATCATCGGTACATCTTTCACATTTATCATAATAAAAAGGTAATAAACCATTTTCTATAAAGACATGCCATTGTTCATCTGATAATCTTCCAGGTCCGTTTTTTATGGCAAGTATCGATATTTCCAGCACTTCACCATCGTAAAATCTATTTGTACTAATTAGTTTCTCCACATAAGAAATGAATTCAGATGGTTCACTTAATATTCTTTGTTTTAATTCTCTATGCATAAAAACCCCACTAAATTAAAGAAATTGAAAAAGAACAAGTCTCATTTTTTCGAGTACCTGGAATAAATCTTTCATACTAAATACTTACGTTCAATAATTTTCATCAATGAGACACAACGATATGGATTTAATCATCAATTTAATAAAAAAGCATTTCTACATTATCGTAAAAGCTTATATAAGCGTCATGTCCTCAATTACTAGATGTTCATGCATTATCAATCCTTTCTAACTCATCCGCCAATGTCTCATTATGCTTTGTGTTTGCTACCAATAGGAACAAATGTTAAAAGAATAAATACAAATTATAAACCCTTAAAAATGTATCTTTTATAATATATTTTTTTCATTCCATACCATTTCATTCAGATAAAAATTCACACCTAGTTAGGCTGTTAATGACCTGTTTAGTCTTCCAATGTACTTCAAAGCTAATAATTGACGCTAAGACAGTCACTGAACTTCCTCAGGTAACAGCTTGGATTGTTCAATAGTTTGTATTACTTCTTCTAAAATGTTTATAACTCTTTCAGCTTTTTCTACAATGTATGTATTACTTATTCCCTTGTGTAAATATTATATGGTATTTCAGGTATAATTTGTATAAAATAAAAAAATAGAGACACAAATTAACATATCCCTCAGTGTGTATGTAATTATCCGATTGTAATACTCATAACGTTTGTTTTATTTTTATTTGTCAAACCATCTATCGTCCACCCTCTGACTTTTAAATAAGCCCTTGTCTAACTTACCCAAAAAAGCTTACATATTTTTAAAAATTACATCCCTGATTCAAGATCATAATAAATTGGTAATTTTTCCGCGTATCTAATAAGTAGGAAGTGTTTAAAAAGCTATATAGAAATAGATTGCGAGGTATATATGAAAAAATCATTAAAATTTCTTCTATTATTATTCTTGTTATTGTAGTCGTGTCTATAGTCGCTTTGCTATTATTTGGACGTAACAACCATAGTAATTTATCTGGAAGCTTTTCTGAAAAAATCGAGCAATATTTGATAAATGAAAAATTTCAGGGTACCGTCCTAATCGCAAAGGAAGATGAAGTGTTATTTACAAAAGGTTACGGATTGTTTGCCACTGATTTACCTAATAGCCCAAGTACGCTCTATCAGATTGCTTCATTATCTAAAACATTCACGGCAGTAGCAGTCATGCAACTAGTAGAAAAGGAACTTCTAAACTTAGATCATCCAATTTCGCAATACTTTCCAGACTTTCCGAATGGAGAAACTATTACAATAAGTCATCTGCTAAGTCATAGCTCGGGAATTCCGGACTATCTAAAGGGAAATTTTGATTACAGTAAAGAATGGATTCCAATTGATATTGTAAATACCGTTAGTGATTCTGAATTAGAATTTACCCCAGGTACAAGCTTTAGTTATAGTAATACTGGTTATGTGATGTTAGGACTTATTATTGAAAAAGTCAGCGGACAGCCCTATGCAAATTATATAGAAGAACATATTTTTGAGCCGAGCAACATGATTAATTCTATGTTTACAGTTCCGGATGATTTACCCAAAGCGGAAGGACATATAGAGGGGAAAGTCGGACCATTAATGCATAATTCTGCTGCATATGCAGCTGGGGATATCATTTCTTCAGCTGAAGATTTAGAACTGTTTGATCGAGCCTTGCGTAATAATGAATTGATCAGCAAAAAATCTTTAGAGCTGATGGGTATGACCCATGCTAAAAAGTTTCCGAATCAATACGGATTTGGTTGGTATACACAAGATGTCATGGGGAAAAATGCTGTTGGGCATCCAGGAGGATATCCAAGTGGGTTCCGTCATTATGTTACACGGCTAAATGACGAAGAATTAACAGTGATCGTTCTTAGAATGAGATGACGGTGAATTCAAAAAAAATCAAACGTCACCTTATATCCATCGTTCTTCAGCAGCCAATTTGGATATGGGAAGAGAAACTTTAATGATAAAAGCCTTTTCTCAAGTTTGAATGAAATAAAGCCCCTTCTCACTAGAGAGCGCTTTATTTCATTAAACCTGTTCTTTACAATTGAGACGATTAAATACATAAAAAAGTATATGTATTCACTTTTTATTAACATTATCCCCACTCTTACCCCGCTCAAATATTTGACAACACATAACCAAACGTTGATTTAATAATGTTTATAGACTATGGTACATATTTCATGATATACTAGTGCCATTGTGAAAAAAGGAGGAACTTGCATGATTCAAGTAAGTAATGTAGGTCTTCGCTATGGCGATCGTAAACTATTTGAAGACGTAAATATAAAATTCACACCAGGGAACTGCTACGGTTTAATCGGTGCAAACGGTGCTGGTAAATCAACATTTTTAAAAATTCTTTCTGGTGAAATTGAAGCGCAAGAAGGACACGTATCAATGGGTAAGGACGAACGTTTATCAGTTCTTAAACAAAACCACTTTGAATACGATGAATTCAATGTATTAGATACAGTTGTTATGGGGAACAAACGTCTTTGGGAAGTAAAATCTGAAAAAGACGCTATCTACGCAAAAGAAGACTTTTCTGATGAGGATGGCATGCGTGCTGCTGAATTAGAAGGTGAATTCGCTGACCTAAATGGTTGGGAAGCTGACTCAGAAGCAGCAACATTATTAAACGGGTTAGGAATTGGCGACGAGCTTCACTATATGCTAATGGCTGACCTTGAAGGTTCTGACAAAGTCAAAGTATTATTAGCACAAGCTCTATTTGGTAAACCAGACGTTCTATTACTAGATGAGCCTACCAACCACCTTGACTTAAAAGCAATTCAATGGTTAGAAGAATTCTTAATTAACTTTGAAAATACGGTTATTGTTGTATCCCATGACCGTCACTTCTTAAATAAAGTGTGTACGCATATCGCGGATTTAGACTTCTCTAAAATCCAATTATATGTTGGTAACTATGACTTCTGGTATGAGTCTAGCCAATTAGCACAAAAAATGATGGCAGACCAAAACAAGAAGAAAGAAGAAAAGATTAAAGAGCTACAAGCATTCGTTGCTCGTTTCTCTGCGAATGCTTCGAAATCAAGCCAAGCGACTTCTCGTAAGAAAATGTTGGATAAAATCGAGCTTGACGACATTAAACCTTCTAGCCGTAAATATCCATTCATCAACTTCCAAACTGGACGTGAAATCGGTAACGATGTTTTAACAGTGGAAGGTCTTACAGCAAGTAATGAAGGCGAAACACTATTTAAAGATATTCGCTTTTCAATGAACAAAGAAGATAAAATCATTTTACTTGGTAATCCAATGGCAAAAACAGCTCTTCTTGATATTTTAACGGATGAAAGAAAAGCAGATGCTGGTACGTTCAAATGGGGCGTAACAACTTCTCAAAGTTACTTTGAAAATGATCACGATAAATACTTCGAAGGTTCAGAGAAATCATTAGTGGAATGGTTACGCCAATATTCTCCTGATGATGAAACAGAAAGCTTCTTACGTGGCTTCTTAGGTCGTATGTTATTCTCTGGTGAGGAAGTAAAAAAATCACCTTCTGTACTTTCAGGGGGAGAAAAAGTACGTTGTATGCTATCTAAAATGATGCTTGCTACAGCAAACGTTGTTTTACTAGATGAACCAACGAACCATCTTGATCTTGAATCTATTCAAGCACTAAATGAAGGACTTATGCGCTTCAAAGGTGCGATGCTGTTCACATCTCATGACCATCAGTTCATCCAAACAATTGCGAACCGTGTCATCGAAATCCGTGAAGACGGTACAATTTTAGATAAACTATTAACTTATGATGAATTCCTTGAGTGGAAAGATAGCCAAGGCTTAAGCTAATATTAAAAGGGTTCTCCTATTCAAAAAGGAGAACCCTGTTTTTTTATTGCTATAAAGCTTTCCTTGTAAAAATAATGTCCACGATTACTTTGTCGATGTTGTCATTGCCACTTCCACTTGAGTATCTGAAAGCTGTTCATTTTCTTGTACTTTCTCGACAGTTTCTTCATATTGAGTGATGATCCGTGTATCAGGCGAAAATACTGCAAGTAGCAATGATATTAGAAGCCCAGCTATCATCAAACCACCAAATAAATACGGTGAAGCCCCATACTCTGTTGCTAAAGAAGTCCATAGCATTGGTCCAAAACCGACGATTGCTGCTGCGATTTGATAGCCAAAGGATAGCCCCGTATAGCGAACATTCGCTGGGAATAATTCAGAGAAGAACGTACCTTGCGTCGCGAAAATGGCTGCCCATACGACACCAAGTAAAACGACTTGTAACATAAAGAAATAAGTTGAACTGACCGGAATCATAACGAAATAAGGAATAGCTAGCAATAACATTGTGATAAGGCCACCGATATAAATTTTCTTACGTCCTATAAAGTCTGAAAAATAACCAACTAGTGGAATTGTGACTATCATTGTTGCACAGCTTATTGTTAAAGCAAATAATGCGACATCCCTTGTGTAGCCAATATACGTCGTCGCATACACTAATATAAATGACATTAAAAATACATTAAAGAATCCGTCCCCTATTTTTAATCCAATAATGCGGAAAATGTCTTTTTTGTTATATTTAAATACTTGGACAATTGGTAGCTTAGCTAGTTCACCATTGTCTTTTTTGCGTTTAAATTCAGGTGTTTCTTCAATCCCGCTTCGAATCCATATCGCTAATACGATTAAAACTGCACTAAATAGAAATGGTAAACGCCATCCCCAGGCCATAAATTGTGCTTCAGTCGTTAATGAAGAAATAAGCGTAAAACTAAATGTCCCTAAAACTAAACCGATTGGAACACCAAGCTGCGGAATAGAGCCAAAAAAGCCACGCACACCTTTTGTAGCCGATTCGGTAGCTAGTAACACAGCACCTCCCCACTCACCCCCAAGTGCAATCCCTTGAATAAGTCGCAAAATGACTAAAAGCATTGGCGCGAGTAACCCCACTTGCGCATAAGTAGGTAATAAACCGATCAAAAAAGAACTACCGCCCATTCCAATTAACGTAAGCATAAGCGAGGCTTTCCTTCCGACACGATCACCCATATGTCCAAAAATTAAACTTCCAATTGGTCGTGCCGCATAGCCAGCTCCAAACGTAGCAAATGCAATTAAAATCGAAATTGCTGGATTAGTCGAAGGGAAAAATAGCGTTGTAAAAACTAATCCTGTTGCCGTTCCATACAAATAAAAATCGTACCATTCAATAATTGAGCCTGCTAAACTTGCTAATAATATTTTCACATTTTTCATATAGCCCCTGCTCTCTACAGTCAAATTTTTATATCATTCGCTTTAACTAAAAATAGCGTTACGTAAAACATGCTTTTGAATTTTGCCAACTGGTGTACGAGGGAAATCTGTCACAAATTCAATACGATCCGGCACTTTAAATTTTGCGAGACGTTCCCGACAATGTGCAATCAACGCCTCTTCACTAATAGCAACGCCAGTCTGTAAAATAACATAAGCTTTAATAGCTTCATCACGCATATCATCTGGTACACCGATGACTGCCGCTTCAAATACGAATGGATGCTCTGTTAATACACGCTCCACTTCATTGGCTGCCACATTTTCCCCTGAACGTTTAATCATATCCTTTATGCGATCAACAAAATAAAAATAGCCATCTTCATCTATTCTGGCGTTATCCCCAGTCAGTAGCCAGCTATCTTTAAACGTATCGTTTGTCGCTTGCTCGTTCTTAAAATAGCCTTTCATTAACGTTCTACCTGGTATCCCTTTAACGGCAATTTGACCAATCTCCCCTTGATTTACGGGAATCCCATGTTCATCGACAAGCTGAACCTCATAACCAATGCTTGGTCTACCAATACTCATATTTTTTCGTATTCCAAATAGAGGATTTATTAGTGGAATCCCGACAGTCTCGGTCAATCCATACAGTTGCAATAACCTCACATCAAATTGTTCTTCAAACTGTATTAATTGGTGTTCTGCTACTGACTGTGCAAAAAGAATAAGTCGTAGCGGGTTATCCAGCGCCTCTTTTTCATAATCTTTCGCTAGAATCATACGAATAGGTGCGGCAAATAATGAGCCGACCGTTCCACCTAATGCCTTTGCTTGTTTAAAATAACGCGAAGCACTAAATTTCTCCGTAACTGCAATGCCTGCTCCTACCATGATGGCAGACATCGTGGAGTAATATTGCGCATTCCCATGGAAAAGCGGTAGGACAATAAATGTTCGATCTTCAGGTGTTAAAGCGATTGAACGTGCCATTAACTCCCCTGTGTAAATATAATTAGCATGTGTCACTTGTACACCTTTTGGTTTGGATGTAGTCCCAGATGTATAAAGCAATGCCACAATATCTTCTGCGAAAACTGTTGGGAAATACACATTGTTATCGCTCTCATCTTTAATGAGCTCAGAGAAATATAAGACACCATCAGCGTTATCTAGTTGTCTCGTAACAATAATATTTTGTATAGTTGGTGTTTGAGACTGTATACTAACAAACTTTTCGATATAGTCCTCTTCCGTAATAATAAGAACAGCTTCGGAATGAGCAATAATATAAGACATCTCATCCGCCGGAGATAAAATATTAGTTGGCACCATGATGCCACCAATTTCAGCAAGAGCGAACCACGCTGTAAAAAACTCCATATTGTTCGGTAAATGCAACACAACATGATCCCCTTTTTTAATGCCCAGCTTAAGAAGTGCATTACTGAAGCACATAACTTCCTGATAAAAATCCCCATAACTTTTTTCGAAATAAATTCCGTTACGGTCCTCAAACCGAATAAAACTTTTTTCAGGCTGTTGCGCAACTCTCTCCCTTAAAACAGAACGTAATGTTCTATTTCCAATTAGATCCATGATCTACACCCCTTTTGAAATAGTTTCATAGACTATAGTCTGTATATTAATCGTCAAGGCAAATATTTGTCAATATTATTTCAAATAATTCTGAAAATAAGTTAATAACATAAACGAGTATTATGCTAAAGTTAAATAGCAAATCTAGTGGAAATGTGGTGATGTTGCAATGAAGATGACAAGAAAACAGCAGGCTCAAGAAACGAAGAAACATATATATTTAACAGCGCTTACATTATTCCAAACGAAAGGCTTTGATCAAGTAACGGTCGATGAAATTGTTCAGAAAAGCAACAGCTCAAAAGGAGCATTTTATGGTCATTTCTCTTCAAAGTACGATATTTTCCTAGAGAAGTTTAAAGAAATTGATCATTTTTATGAAGAATTTACGACTACACTGCCCGTAAGTCTTTCCTTCAAGGAAAAGGTAATCTCATTAATTGATGCACAAATGAAATATTTAAAAGATGATTTAGGAATGGATTTAATGCGGTCTGTTTACAAAAGTGGCTTAATTGAAAACGAAAGAAATTTCTTTTCTAATTCTGAACGCAAATTGTATAAAATCTTGCATTCATTTATACAAAAAGCAATTAAGGATGGCGAATTATCTGTACAAATAAATGTGCAGGAAACTGTGATTTACATTACTCGTTGTATGCGAGGTTCTTTATATGACTGGTTAGTTTTTGGAAAAGATTTTGATTTGTTACAAGAAAGTAAAGGCTTTATTGCAATATTTTTAGATGGTTTGCTATTAAATAAGGATCGTTAATAATTTGAAGCCAATAACCAATTCTACTTTAAACGAAAATAGGCACTTCCTATTTACAAATAAATTAGGATTGCCTATTTTCTCGTTATATGTAATTGTTTTTCATATTTACGAAAAATAAAAAAAAGACAGATACATTGAGTATCTGCCTAAAACGTCTACTTTTGCATTTCTTTCGTTGGTCCCATTATGCCTGGTACTGGTAAGCCTGCTTGACGTAGTAGCACCGTCATTTGTCCACGGTGATGTGTTTGATGATCGATTAGTACACGTAATAATGCACCTCTAGCAATTGGACCAGTGAAGCCTTTTACTTCTTCCAGCAAGTCCTCATTTGATAGCTTTGCCGCTTCCTCTTTCACACCATTTGCTAGTTTTTCGTAAGCAGCTACAATTTCAGCTGCTGTAGATGGAATTGGATCTTCTTGACGAATCATAGGCACCTGTAAACCTGCTAAATAACTGAAATAACCAGCAGCACCAACTAAATGCCACCCTAACCAGCCTAATGAACTGTGACCTTCTACAATGCTTTGCTCTAGCTTTTCATCTGTTACGGCTTTTAATACTTGAATAGTACCTTGTGCTGATGCTGACCACTCATTTAAAAAATCATCTACTTGTCGATACATTTAAATGCCCCCCATTTTCGTAAATTCATCTCTATCATATTAAATTAGAAACTCTCTTACAAGTTTCTAGTATCCAATTGACATAATATTATTATTTAAAATCAAATGCTCTTGTTGCTAACACATCCTTTTGTACAGTATACCGAGCATTATTTTTTGTGATCGGCTTAATGCGTCTAGCAAATAGATTACTCTTGTAAACTGGTTTTCATAATATTCGTATAACCTCTAGACTTCACGTATAATGAAAGAAAAGAACGGAAGACGTTCTATGTAAAATGGGAAATAACTTAAACTATTCAATCGCCCTAGACTTCTTTTAGATTAACACACTCTAGAGGGTACAATGACCACAACGACATATTCTGTATAGAAGCCATGATGTTGACACGAATATGGAACGTTTTGCATTACACCTACCCTACAAAAATTGAATAAAAATTATTTCACAGGCGTCCTGCTTGGGCGCTTTTCATTTTGAGTAAGGAGGCCTTTTATGAGTGAAATACATAGATCAACAACAGATGAAGATTTGTCCGAAGAAGAATTGATTGAGCTTGTCCTCGCGGAACAGGAAAAAGCGTTAGCACAAGAACAAGAAGAACGCCTCAAAGGGAAAAAGCCCAAAAAACAAAGACCGATTGTCAAATGGATTGTCTGGAGTATGGCATTTGTGTTAATTTTGAATACATTTGCACTTATCTTTCATATTTACTCCATTCCAGCGATTGAATTTTTGAAAGTGTCTACTCGGTTATCAACACAAGAAGATATAAAAACATATAAAAAGGCTGTTGTAGAGATCTCTACAGGTTCTAGTAAAGGTACTGGTTTTGTGATTTCTTCAGATGGACTTATCGTAACCAATGCACACGTTGTAGATGATGCACAATCATTAATCGTTGTTTTCCCTGAGGAAGGATTAATGGGTGCCAAGATAGTGGAAAGTTACCCCGACGTAGATTTAGCATTATTGCAAGTAACTGGTGATGATCTACCTTCCCTTTCACTTGCTAAAAATCCGAGCTATAGCAAAAATGAGCATGTGTATTTCATTGGTAATCCACTAGCCTTTACGGGCATTGCAAATGAAGGTACATTACTGGAATCAACATACCTAGAGGATTGGCAGGAACCTGTTATGATGATGGATGCCCCTGTTTATCGAGGAAATAGTGGGAGTCCAGTCATAAATGCTGATGGCGAGGTTATCGGGATTGTCTTTGCAACGGCGAAAAAAGATCCATATGGCCGTGTCGGTTTGTTTATTCCGGTTGAGGTGTTACAGCGTATTTTAAGTAAATAATACCTATAGCTACAATTCGGTTGAAAACATATTTGTTTAATTCTTCAGAAGTAAAGCCGTCTAGTCCTTTTGTATAAAAATGACCTTCTAAATATAATGAAGGTCATTTTTTGATTAATTTTAATTTCCTGTTTGAGAAATTTCACTAATAATATGACTAAGAGCTTCGTTTATCGGTGTAGCATGGCGACCAAGTAATCTTTCTAAATCGTTACTTTCAATCTCTAAACCACCTTCTCGAATACCTTTTTGCGTGTTTACGAGCATAGGAAGGTATGCTTCTGGTACACCTGCACCTTTCATAATATCGGCATAAGTAGCATCATCGACTTGTTGTACATGAACTTCTTTCCCTAATACATTTCCAAGAGCAGAAACTAATTCCTCTTGCGTCATTAGCTTCCCAGAAAGCTCATAAATTGTATTCCCGTGTCCTATCCCTATCAATACATTTGCTGCTGCCTCCGCTAAATCTTGTCGAAGTACCCAGCCTACTTTTCCTTTTCCTGCTGATGTAACCCAAGGTGCTCCTACCATCGCACCCTGTATGCTCCCAATTTCATTTTCAAAATACCAATTGTTTCGTAAAAATGAGTAAGGAATCCCTGTTTTCAAAATTGCTTCTTCTCTGGCTCTATGGGATAAAGCGAGGAAAAAATCACTTTCATTTGCATTTGTTACGCTAGTATAAGCAATAAATTTCACTTGAGCACGTTGAGCAGCAGTTACGGCATTCGTATGTTGTCTCATTATTGTTTCATAATCACCAAACGTAGATATTATTAAAACTCGATCAATTCCTGAAAAGGCAGAATCTAATGTTTCTGGTTGATCAAAATTTCCGTGTCGAACTTCTACTCCGAGAGCTCGCAATCCTTCTGCTTTCTCCGGATTTCGAACACTAACGGCCAACTCACTCGCCGGTATAGCTTTTAATAATGCTTCTACAACCTTTGATCCTAGTTTTCCCGTTGCTCCTGTAACTAATATTTTCATATTTTTCCCTCCAATTAGATTTTCATATTGAAAAATAAAATCTAGGTATATACTATATCTACAGTCACAATAATAAAAGTAGGCATTTTTTTATGACATAGTCACAAAAAAAGTACCTTAGGAGAGAGGGATACGACAACCAATGGCTCGATTTAATTTTGAAGGAGAACCTCCTACCGAAGAACAAGAGGAAGTATGTTCGTTGACACTTACTCAAAACGTAATCGCTGGAAGATGGAAAATTATAATTTTATGGTATCTAAGTAGGCGTACAAGAAGATTTAACGAACTTCAAAGGTTGTTACCAGGCATTTCAAAAGGGATATTGACAAGACAACTGAGAGAGTTGGAAGAAGACGGAATGGTGCACAGAGAAGTGTATAAACAAGTTCCTCCAAAAGTTGAATACTCACTAACAACACAAGGGAAAAGTTTTATTCCAGTATTGAACACTATGGAAGAATGGGGTAAAAAATATATGGAGAAAAAACAACAGGAAAAAAATTAGTCCTTATTAAATCCTTGATTTCACTGCATAAAAAGCCAACGTTTTGAATAAAATTTATTCAAAACATTGGCTTTCCTTTAATTTCAAAAATTATTTTATAATAAAGATTGATTATTTTGATTCTTCTTATCCCGCAAAAGCCCCTGTTAGTTGGACAAGGAAAAGCAAAAAAATAATCAATTAATCTCACCTACATTGTAGGTTTTCCACTGTTCCCTGACTATTTCAGGGATTGAAGATATTTTTCTAATAAAGATAAAAAGAGGGCGATATCATCTTTACTAAGATCACCAATATTGGCCACCCTAAAAGAATTTAATTGATAAACTTTCCCAGGATATATCGTTATTCCGTTAGCATAAAAATAATCATGCATTTCTTTAAAATTATACTTTTCATTTTCGGGTTCTACTATTGCTGTAATAATTTTTGAATGGTGCTCGACAGGGACGAGATAACTTAAACCAAGTCTAGAGAGGCCTTCTACTAAAGTTTCCCAACATTTAGAATAACGTTCATATCTTTCTTTTATTCCTTCTGCTTTTAATTCTACAATTGCCTGTTTTAGCGCATAGATAGTTTGTACAGGCGGAGTAAAACGCATCTGACCTGTCTCGATGAAATGTTGATATTGAGAATAAAGATTTAAGTAATAATTTGTCGGCTTTTTTGTTTTTCCTTTTTCTAGTTCGCTTTTTTTAGCTATAACAAAAGTGACTCCTGCCATTCCTTGAAGGTTTTTATTGGAGCTAGCCGCCAAATAACTTATTTTCATTTTACTCATATTAATAGGAATTGCCGCAAACGAACTCATTGCATCTACCATCATATTAATCTCATTTTCTGCACAAATGGAGCCAATCGATTCTATATCGTTTAATAATCCCGTTGTAGTTTCATTATGCACAACAGCTAGATAAGATACTTTTCGAGGATTTTTTTGAATGAATGACTGTAACTGATCTAATTTAATAGGTTGATCGGGTGGACTTAAAAACTCAATCCAATCCAGCTGATAAGCTTCTGCAATTTCACACATTCTTTTTCCATAGGCTCCGTTATTAATGATTACTAAAACCCCATCAGTCATTACTGAACTCAAGATTGATTCTACAGCAGCAGTACCTGAACCACCGAATAACACGGTTGTATATTGATTCTCTTCTGAAACTAAACTAGTAAGTTCAGAAGTAACAAATTGCAATAATTGGCTGAAGTCATCTTCACGAGGGCAAATATCAGGTACCACTTGTGCGTATTTAACCGTATCTGTTGTAGTAGCAGGTCCGGGATTCAGTAATATATTTCTTTTAATTTTTTTCACGGTACTCCTCCCTTTAATTTTATTACACTTTTATACGCGGTTCGAATTATCCCTGTAGAGAAGTTCTTATAGGTAAGATCGGCCTGCTAATATTTATTTTCAGAACGATTATTTAAGAAATCTCTGTAAACGAGTTTTAACTTCACTTGGAGTAACTTTTGGACGTCCTAGATTTTGTTTAGATCCCTTTGAGATTTTTAAATAAATAAAAGTCAGCCCTTTTGCCATTTTCCATTCTTGAATACACTTTTCAAGTTCATGTAAACTATGGATATAGCATGACTTTTCATAACCGCAAGCTGCAGCAATATTGACAAAATCAACATTGTGAGAAACCGTATTTTGCCCTCCAGTTGAATCATGAACTTGATTATCTAGAAGAATGTGGAGCATATTTTCAGGTTGATAGTAGCCATTTGTAGATAAGCTTCCCATTCGCATAAGGAGGGAACCATCTCCATCAATAACAATTACATCTATATCTTTTCGTGTATAGGCTAAGCCTAAACCTAAAGAACCGACACAACCCATGGAACCTACCATATATAGATTATTATCAGAATCCTCGACCTCATATAGTTCCCTTCCTGTTTTACCAGTTGTGGCTATTAGTACTGTTTTCATATCTTTGAGTCCATTTATCACTTTTAAAGTGTCAAAACGGCTTGGCAGTGCATCTAAGTCAGTTTGTTCACTTTTTTCCTTATTTTTATGATTAAGACGTTGCTCTATCTTCAATTTCTCACTTTTAAAAGTTTCTTTTCTCACTACAAAAAAGAATGGTCGATTCGCTTCAATCCACTTGTTAGCCTCTTCAAGTTGTCTCTTTGCCTCACTATCATCAAAAGATAAGAATTGCCATTTTATTTGCATGAGATCTAATAGTTGTGTAGTAATTTGCCCCATTAATTCATGCTGGGGCTCATCATTCAACCCGGGCTCTCCACGGAGACTAACAAACCCAAGTATAGGTATTTGAAAGGGGTAGTTTAAGGAAGTCAATGGAGAAGTACAATTGGTTAGACCAGAGTTTTGCATTAAAACAACTGATTTCCTTCCCCCAAGGTATGCTCCTGAAGCAATAGCTACTGCATCACCTTCGTTGGCTGCAGCAATATATTCACACTCATTTATGGAATAGTTAATAAGATTCTTTAAAAATGAACATGGGACCCCACTGTAAAAGTTAAAACCAAGTTTTTTAAGCTCATTTCCAAATTCACTTGTATTTAACATACCATCACTCCGTTTCCGGTTTTGATTGATTATTAGTTGATGGCAAATATTTCTTCTCCGCTTTTTGAAGCTCCTCAGCATTTTGGAGTCTAAAAATCTCTTGTACACTTACAATCGATTTCTCTACTTGAATGAGACTCTCATCTTTTAGGATTTGTTTGGAGATGTTCTGCATAGCAGTGATCGATGCTCTTAAGTTATGATTAGCCCAGATCGCAGTGCTTATTCCTACTTTTCTGAAATCATTTGTTGGAGTTGTATAATATTTTGTAGGCACAATAACCACTGGATGCCTTCTACCCCATTCCTTCATAAATGCTTCGATTTCTTTAAAATCTGACCTTTTACTATGCATAAGAATTGCATCAGCGCCTGCCTTTCTGTAGGCTTCCGCACGTTTAAGGGCTTCATCCAATCCCAAGCCTGCAATAAAAGCCTCGACTCTAGCTACAACCATAAAGTCTTCATCCTCTTGCGTATCTTTCATTGCTTTTATTTTCCCGCAAAATTCTTCAATCGATGCGAGAAGCTGTAATTCGCCATTAATAAATGAGTTCGTTTTCGGAAAAATTTTATCCTCGATACATACTCCAGCAATATTCAATTGTTCTAGTTTTCTAACTAACCGCCGAGCATTGTTAAAATTCCCATATCCTGTATCTCCATCCAATAGGATAGGAATTGTTGTCGTATCACTCATAAATTCAAGTATATCTAATATCTGCGTCCAAGAAGCTTCATTATTATCTCTTACACCCAATGATCCTGAAATTGATAGACCACTCGCCCAAACCCCTTTAAAACCGGCCTCCTCTACAACTTTTGCGGAAAGACCGTTATGGGCTTCCATTAAAAATTCGAGTTTATCTGAATATATTAATTCTTTTAATTTCTTCGTCTTTTTCAATATCTTCCATCTCCTTACTCGACATATCGTATTATCATATGACTAAAAGTAAAGATTAGCAGGGCAGATACATTAGAAACTAACGATTTTGAAATCAAAAAAGGAAGTATAGAGAACCATCACAATGCTATTTTCTGTGTAGTATATTTATTATGGGACTCTAACAGAAAAATGGGAAAGATTAATTGCGTTACTAAGTCACACCCACCCATGGAAGACAAATCTATTTACATACAATACAGTACCTTCATAAGAGGAGAGGACTACACTCTTAATACTAAAAAAATATCTTACTAAATGAGGTGCGTTTATTGAAAAATGGACTTGGGAAATGGGAACAATTCCTACTATTAAATAAAAATCCTTTAACAACTAACTGCATTCCAAAATCAACACTTTACAGTCTAGAAAACCTCATCTATTTTTTAGATAGGTATGAGTATGTTTATGTGAAACATACTAGCACCGGGCAAGGAAGAGCAATTTATAAAGTCTACAAAAGAAAAGATGGACACTATTGTTTTAATGGATTTAACATGCAAGGTAAAGAAATAAATAAGTGTGTGGCAGCAATTGAGGATTTCCATAAAATTCTACACCCATATGAGAAACACGATAAATTAAGCGGAATTTATATAATACAGGAGGGGATCAAGAGTCTAACCCCTAATGAGGATGCTATTTCTATTCGTGTTCATGTTCAAAATCTAAAAGGAAAATGGATAATCGGTGGTATTTACGGAAGGATTGCATATGAAGATCATGGGATTGTGAATTCAAATCGTGGTTCTCAAGTAATACCGATTGATGAATTATTATCAGATTATATGATGATGGATAATACAAAGAAAAATGAAACAATAGCTTCTCTAAAAAAAATTTCAATTTTAGCATCTGAAGTAATAGCATCCCACTTTCCTTGTAGAGAATATGGCATTGATTTTGGAATAAATCCAAAAGGTAAACCAATATTATTTGAAGTAAATACAACGCCAAGCATAAGTAGTTTTGCCAAAATTGATAAGGAGATCTGGAAGAAAATTGTTGAGATTAGGAAGAAGCAAAATGAAGGCTAAGTTTGAAATGTAGTTATCATATTAGTCCCCAGCATATTTCTATTCTACATCGATAAATTACTTTCCCTATTATAATTATTGGAAAGAAGAAACTTAATTGCATTCATTACTTGTGAACGTTTGGAATTTACCTTTAAGAAGACGTCGTATCAGTCGCATGATGAAGCAACTCAGGATTCTATCAAATTACTCGATTTCCTATTACAAACCTCAAAAAAGCGTAGTAATGAAGCCATTGTCACCAATATTTTATATCAATAATTCCAACAAGAAAAAGAATTATCTGTTTAAGTCCGTGATTTAACATATGTCCATGTCGGAAAAAATGGCACTATTTATGTTTATTTGACAATCTTTTCAACCGAGAACTGGTTGGTGCAAGTTCGGGCCAAAACAAAGACGCAGCGCTTATGTAGATAGCATTGAGCAGTATTAAAGATAATTTTACCAACGTCCAATTAATTTACACAAACCTTGGTTCCGAACTTGATAATCAATTATTGTGGGATTTAAATAAAATTTTATAATAAATAGTCTACGAAGCTCGTTTACAATACGCCCTTTGTAATTGACCAACCTGAAGATAAGCTTGATTAAAGACTTTGATAACTAGCATAAAAAAGTTAAAAAATCAAAGACAAGTCATTGATGTGACCCATAATTCAACATTTGTTTCCAATGCAGATGCAGCGTAAATTATTTTATTAGAGTCAAATGGAGAAAATGGAACGATAAAAAATACGATATAGAGCTATTTGGCTTCCGATCACGTAAAATCTTTATAGCAATAATTTAAATGTGAATGTAGCATATCAGCATAAAATTGATTCTAATAACTCTTGATTTTTAGGATTATTCTTAGTTAACACTTTTACGGCATTCATCCATAAAATAACCTCTTCGGGATAATTTATACGAAGAGGTTATTTTTCGTCAAACTTAATTAATTTATTAAAAAACGACAATTATGTAACTTTAGAATATAGATTGATTAAAAATTTCTTTCAACCCTATTTATCAGTACTGTAAAAACTCCATGTTGAAAAAAGATTGATCAAAATGGAGTTAATCTTTCTAACTAAGTTTGAGATTTTTATTAAAAAGTTAGAGCAATTAAATGAGCCTAGTTTAATAATGGGTTATTTTATAACAGAGTGTTCCTAAAATTTCTTTTGCTATTTCATCTAGCTCTTCTGCGAGTTCATTTTGTATGGGGGGATTTGGCCACCGCATCGCTTCGCTCCTGATGCTACGTCGCAAAACACGCTAATGCTCCATGTTGTATCTCCTGCTTTTGCTTCCTGCAAGTTCTATACTTATTACCATTAATATTACAACATTTCTTTGACAATCATATATGTAGACAGCCCCTCCTCTTCTCTCTCAATTATAAAATGTTTTTTTAGTTTACATAATAAAATTATAATCTTTTTTTAAAAAACGACGACCTAGCTCTATGTGTATTTTTACTCATTGGCTAAATCTATTTGAATACAAAAAAAGACATCCTATATCAATAGGATGCCTTAAGTTTAACGGAAGTAATTTTAATTTCTGAGAATTAAAGTTTAGTTACGTTAGCAGCTTGTGGTCCGCGGTTGCCATCTACAACTTCGAATTCCACTTTTTGACCTTCGTCAAGAGTTTTGAAACCTTCGCCACCGATAGCTGAGAAGTGTACGAATACGTCGTTTTCGCCTTCTACTTCGATGAATCCAAAACCTTTTTCTGAGTTAAACCATTTTACTGTACCTTGTTTCATTTAAGAAAACCTCCAAAAAAATAAAAGTGAACAATATGTAATTTCTTCAGCGAATGAAAAAATTCACATATTACAAAGAGTACCGTACTAACGCGATCACTTTTTGTAATATGTGAATTCATGTTTCCGGTGAAGCAATTAAATTGTTAACCTAAGTATAACCATCATTCATAATTTTGTCAAATAAAGAAAAATGTTTTTTTAAAAATGTCAAAATTTTATTTCTATGACTTAGATTTCAAAGCGATAATACCGTGATAAATTTGTACATCATCATCACAAGCTTCGCAAAAGGCACTTTCATCCTCTGACCAAAAAGCCCAATATCCCCCTTCTTTCGTTACTTCATTGTCATATACTGATCGGAAGTGTTGCAGTTTTCTTTGTAAAGCTGATTCAAATTGCTCTTCTGTTTCGAAGGTTTCATTTGTTTGTATAAAAGCCTCCCAGCCTTCAAACTTCCACCAAGGCTCATAATCAGCTTTCATGTAAATGATTGTATACATATTTGCCACATTCCCTGCTGTAATAAGATATTTTCATTTTAGCAAAGACATTTGAAATGTCTATTAAAACACACTTTAATATGCTATTATTACCTTATTATTCATAAATTTTGGAGGTATTTTTTTTATGTTTTCAAGTATTCGACCTAAGGCCGAACTCGATGAATTACTAAAGCGTGGTACAAATCTAAATGCAACGGGCCGTTTTAATAAAACACTAGCGTTTAACCATTTCAACTCTCAAGATGAAGAGAATTTAAAAACTCTTTATAAAAAATTAAATGATATCACGCCTTCAATGAACGCTATTTTTAATAACTATTTAAGTGAAATCTCTCTCTCCTCTGAGCTAACGATTAGTGAAGATTATATTAATCGATACTTAACTCAATTTTTCTTAGCTACTCGTGATGATGAATATGTAGATGAAACCGTTAAATTTTTCAATTTATTCAGAAAAAATCAATATGAACCTGGGAAGTTAATCGTCGTCTTCAATCAATTTGCATTTTATATTACTACATACATACTACATAATTTTGGTTTGAAACCTAATAAGGCATTTGAATACATGAAATCCTTCCAATCTGCAGTCAATGTTGATCAGGAATTGCTCGTTGAAGTTTTAACAGAACGTACAATTGAAAATGTAGTTGCTGAAATTTCTTCTTTAATGGATGTTAACGCAAAAATCATGTATATGAAAGATTTAGTATTTAGCTTAGATAAGCAAAATGAAGAAATTCAATCCTCTACCGCAGCAACTGAAGAGATTGCCGCTTCTATTAATGAGGTTGCACGAATGTCTTCACGCATTTCAGAAAAAACAACTGAATCTGTTGATCACGCTGTACAAGGAAAAAATGCCATTGAGCATGCCCTTTCTGAAATCTTTAAAACAGAAGAGACATTTACAACGATTGTAGAGTCCTTTTCAGAATTGCAAAAACGGGTAAATGATATTGAAAATGTTGTAACATTAATCAACCAAATTGCCGATCAGACAAATTTACTTGCTTTGAACGCTTCTATTGAGGCAGCACGAGCAGGTGAACATGGTAAAGGCTTCGCCGTAGTTGCACAGGAAGTTCGTAAGCTCGCTGAGGGCACAGTATCCGCGCTTAGTGAAGTATCTACAAATGTACATCATTTAAAGAGCTATTCAAATGATGTGTCAGTCTCAATTACGGAAACGACAGAGATTATAAAAGAAGCAACCGTTGAAGCTAAAGAATCGTTACCATTATTAAATGCGATTGTTAGTGCCATTGAAGGTATTAATCTGGATGTTACAAATACAGCGGCGATATCAGAGGAGCAAGCAGCAGCTATTGATGAAGTATCCGCAAGAATGATTGAAATTTCTAGTCTTCAAGATGATATTCGCGATTATAGCCATAACACATCTAGAGATATTCACGCATTAGGGAAAGAAATTAATCGATTCCGAAATCACATTATTGCGAATAATAATGTTCAGTTATCGTCTATAGCACTATTACAATTATCAAAAGCCGACCATATTTTATGGAAATGGCGAATTTATAATATGTTCCTCGGTCTTGAAAACGTCCAACCAAGTGATGTTTCATCGCATACAGATTGTCGTCTCGGTAAATGGTATACATCTGCTCGCTCAGTAGAACGTTTTGGGCACTTGCAGGATTATCGTGATTTAGACGCATATCATTTACATGTTCATGAATCAGCGAAGTTAGCAGCGGAAGCTTATAAGGTTGGAAATATCGAACAAGCTGAAGTTCATTTAAAAGAAGTAGATCAAGCTTCTAAACAGGTTCTCTATTATATCAATAACTTAATTGCCTATTTAGAACAAGAACGTGTTATGCACTAAGCACATAGGGGGTACCTTCCCCCTTCAATAGGAGGTGTAAGCTTGAATAAGCGAGCGCTAATTAAATTTTTCGGAGACGTTTATGGGACAGGCTACCGCTTTTTCATTAAACAAAAAGCGATTGAGCTAGGATTAAAAGGTTACTGTAAACTTAATGATCAAGAACAAATTGAGGTTGAAGTAGAAGGATCCAAAAAAGCGATAGATGAATTTTTAGTATTTGTTCAAAAGGGTGTTAGCCCTCAAGCAGATTCCAATTCATTTGCATTAGAGCTTTTTGATGATTTAAAAGGCTTTGCACGCATGGACTCAGACATTGTTTAATCTGGATACTCCTTTTTTGTAGTGTCATTATGGCCAATGAATAAATTCAGTGACGTTGCTGGCCAAATTTAAATTTTATTAATTAGGATTGGGAATAATACCCCAGTCCTTTTTATTTTTCCCTTCCATAAAAACCGCTGTTGATTGATCATTGATCCCCCCCTATTGAAAATTTCTTATCTCCTTTCTTTTTTAATATATAATTTTTAAAGCGGGTGCATAAGCCATTCCTCTGTTCTGCCTTCCTAATGTATTGAAGCCCATTTTTAGCTGTTCTTTATGATTTTTCATAAATTTTCTTGATTCATCATAAAATAGAAAATATTTGAACGAAAAAGAGAGATAATGCAAAAACGGATTTCATGGATTATAACAGAAAGAACGGGGTGATTTACATGAAATTTATTCAAAAATTAAGTGTGATTGGACTGTCAGTATGTATATTGAGTATCGTTTTTTCATCTGCCAGCATGGCAACAAAAATCGTTACAGATGAGCACCTGAATTCAGTAAACGAAAAAAACAAAAATGAAATTCATAATTACAAAAACGACTCCGCTAAAATATTAGCACAAGAAACAAAAACGGTGCTCATCAAAACAACAAAAGAAGATAAATCATTATTAGAGAAAAAAACAAAAGAATTTGAAGAAAAAATGAAAATGGAACAAATAGCATTAATAGAAGAGGGATTGAAAAAAGCAACAACACTACAAGATGTAGAAAAGGTAAAAAGTGAAGCAGCTAACTTATTAAAAAAAGAAAAAGAAATGTTTAAAGAAGAAAGCAAAAACTATGTAAAAAAAGTGACTGATACGGAAAAAGTGAACTTAGCAATGATTTCAAGTTCATATAAAACGATTAATGATGACTTTTTCACCTTTAACAAACACAGATTTTATTACTATGATGTAGATAAAAATGAACTGCTTCCAAATAATAAAGTAAATACTACAGAAGAAGTAAGAGCATTTGAAAAAAAACATAAAGAAGATACTATTGTAAAAGATAATCCAATCAACACGTTAATACTGTTCATTCTCCTTGGATCGTTATGTATCATTCCTCTCATCATAAGCAATAGACAAAAAAACAAAGCTTAAGCTTTGTTTTTTTATTTGACCTTATTCGTTTTATTGGGATATTAACACGTCATTTAAATGATTGAGTCTCAAATTTTCGCAGCTATATGAAGGGATATCACCTTAAAGAGTGATTTCATTAAATTTATCCATTAAATGAGATGTTGCCTATTGGACAACTCTTAATTGATTATTTGTGCCGATATACTATAAACATTGTTATTACTTTCTAGACCAAATTGCTATTTCTATTACTTGTTGTATTTGCTGCTGCATGTTCTCATTCTTCTTTTTATTTATGTTTTATTTAGTCGCCACCGCATTTAAAAGTAATTGTTTGTTGTGATCAGACATTACACGCCATTCTTTAACCGTTACTTTCATTTGCTTCCACATCCTTTCAAATGTTTGCTTCCAAACACTGTATGCAATCGTAGGCGCATATAGGACACTTCCGCATTGATTTACTGTGGTAAATGGCGCTATTTCAACTATTACAAAAAAATTAGGTCTACTACTTCTTGATTGCGAAAGACTATCATGTTCTTTCTGTAAGTTATAGAATAGCACGGAACGCTCTCAATACTTTTAGTCCTTTACAATTTTTAGCTCAATAAGCAAAGTTAATTCGATCCATTTATCTGACTTTGCAGGCAAAATTAAAAGCCACACCTTGATAGATGTGACTTAGGATGTTATTCGTTTGGATTGATGCAAAGCTAATATTAACACCTTACATACTTGCGTTTGAAACCGATTCTTCCTCTATCCATTTCTTTTTGAATATTTTCGTAAGCATTTAAAAAACTTGTTTTTTTGTTGTCCCTTTTGAGTTCAACTACCCCTGTTTCCTTTGCGGTCTCGATCGCCTTTTCATGTAGTGGCAAATACGAAATCCCCACTGTGGATAGGAAATTATTCATAGCAGATTTTGTTCTTCCTGGTGCATCATGAATAGAATTTTTCACCATATCGAGCATATTGGAAATCTTGCTTTCGGAAAATTCATTGTCTTTGCGATTCCCTAAAAGCCAGCAATAGCAACTCCAACCCGCTGACACTTTTAGCTCGTCACCGCTTGCAATCCATTTATCAGCAACATCTTGGGCAATATCTGACTCTGATAATGTTACTGCCACTACATAATCAGATAGCATATAAAAATACGCTCCATCTATCCAACGATCAAAATCCGATTCAGTCATTGCTTTTGGGTCTGCAATAATGCCTGCAAAATACATTGCATCATAGTTACCTGTAGCATAAAGCTCTTCAGCTAATTGTTGATTTTTTTTTATTTTCTTTGCAATGGGTTTCATAGCACCTGTAGCAACACCAAAAAGAGGCTCATGCGCACCATTGGATATATACATTTTTTTAGTTCGTTCCTTACCGAGGGCTTCAAGCTCCTGCATAACTGTTTCGAAATCCATAGTTTTGTACTTCCCTTCTTATCACACTATACTCCTCAAGTATATATAGTGGCCTTTTTACGAATTAATTTACTAAGGTTCTGAAATTACTTTTTGAATCTGCTCATTAATATTATCCATACTCAGTCCTCCATGGTAACAAATCACAGATTCAATGTCGAGTTCTAGGTATTTCTTCAAAGAGTTTCGGGCTTCATTTATATCAAGTGCAGTCGGTATATGAATTCCCCCAATTATTCCGTTTACACAGTACATCGAATCTCCAGCAATTAGTGTTTTACTTTCTTCCAAATACAAGCTGATATGGCCAGGAGTATGCCCTGGCGTATGAATAATGCGAATCCCACCGCAATACGGTAATTCTTGACCATCTTTCAAAATATCATCAACCTTGCCCTTTGGTAGATTCTTTAGGTGCCCATCCTTCAACAAAGTTAAATCCCCTTGAATATAAGGCTTATCCAATTCATGAGCATATACTTTAATAGTATTTCCATACTGCTGTAATATATCAGGAAGACTACCTATATGATCAATATCTTGATGCGTCAAAATGACAACTTTTAGCTTATCCAACGGCACTCCGACCTTTTCCATAGCCACGCGTAAATCTTCCATTTGTCCGGGGAATCCAGTATCTATTAAAACAGCCATTTCTTGATCCCATAAAAGAGTTGGATGAATAATATGTTCTTGAAATTCAATATGGAGCATTTCTACTCCCTTCGATATTTTCATAACTTTGGTCTCCTTCAAATTAGACTTTTTGATATTACAGTTGGATTTAGTTACAAAAAAAGTGAAGAAATGAACCTCTTTTGTATGTATACTGCTTATACTATTCGCGATCACAAAACTTACTAATACATACAATAATATTATCTTCAGCTACCTGTCCAAAAGTTCCTGCCAATATGGACTAATACTGAACAAAATAATTTAACTTCCTTCAGTAAGTGATTTACTTAGCGAAAGTGAAGCGTTAGTCGGGCGTCAGCGATGTTAACAACACACGACTGAGTGACCAACATACGTTTGTCCAAAGCCTCTAGCGGATGTCACTCATAAGGAGAATAGTATGAGAATCTTGTACAATTTGTTGACTCGTGCAAATAATAAATGCTTAGTCATTGTTAATTATTTATCTACTTACAATGAATTGGGAAAGTAAACTTCCACGCACATTGTCTTGCCAGTTTTCGCGGGTATCTGCTTTGCTTCCGCGGGTATTTGACTTGCTTTCGCGGGTATTCGCTTCGCTTCCGCGGGTATTTGACTTCCTTCCGTGGGTATTTGCCTTGCTTTCGCGGGTATCCGCTTCGCTTCCGCGGGTATTTACCTTGCTTTCGCGGGTATTCGCTTCACTTCCGCGGGTATTTGCCTTGCTTTCGCGGGTATTGCTTTGCTCCGCGGGTATTCGCTTCACTTCCGCTGGTATTCACCTTGCTTCCGCGGGTATTTGACTTCCTTCCGCGGGTATTCGCTTCGCTTCCGCGGGTATTTACCTTACTTCCGCGGGTATTCCCTCCTTCCGCGCGTATTTAGATACCCGCGGAAAGAAGTTAAATCTTTTTCTAAGACAACCTATGATAGATATCTCACCCCCTATAAAAAACTATACATATTATAAATTACAGAAAGGAGGGAATTATTATGTCTCAATCTTATGGTAATGGTGGATCTGGTTCTGGCTACGGTTCAGCATTTGCGCTACTTGTTGTTCTATTTATTCTCCTAATTATTATCGGTGCAGCGTTTTTGTATAATTCGTATTAACGTACCTGACATATATCATAGATATTTAATCCATAACATGACAATTATGAACTTCAAACCTCTAATGAATTTTATCTAAGGGTCACTACCCTTCGGTGGCCCTTTTAATGATGCAATAACATGCAAAATAAAAAGCCACTACTCGTTGTGAGTGTGGCGCCTTGCTGTCGGTCCAAAATTTGAGGAAATCTCCCTTCATGAGATTAGATATATCCAATGCTCTTTCCAGTTAGAAACTGTTGTTACTAGTCTAAGTCATTATGTAGTCTAGCTTCTTTATTATTGCACGCTAGTAATAACGTACTTCTTGAATCTATCTCCCTTTAGAATATGTAACAATCTATGAAGCATTATATAAATCTATTTCAAATTGGATGTGAACTTGATATCACTATTTTATTCAGTTATTGATGTCACAATGGTTTTATTGTTATTACAGTTTAGACTATTAGCTTTAAATTTTATACTCGTTGAAAGCAGCTGCAGCATATTTAATTCGTTTGCTAGCTTTTCTAATTCAACTAAACCTTCACTTTGCAAATTACTAACTTCCAACTCTAGTTGATTTAACGATTTTTGAATTGATTCTATATTTTCCTTATATTTCTCTAAAATAATTTTAGTTTCCAATATCTCAACATTCTTGTTTGTGTTCTTTAGCATATGGCAGACTCCCTTTCTTCTACATGAAAGTATCTCAAGAATTGGATATAATTAACACTATTATAATGTTGTTTATCTTATTAAACAATATTTATCTCTTTCAAATGGAATTAAAAAACTACATATAGTTAGAACTGACTATATGAAATATAAAGGACTATCTATAATCGACAAGACAATATAATAATTAATAGAAACGAAATTAGGCAGAACTGTTTAGGGAGATGGCGAATGAAAAAATTAATGATTGTTGGGATCATCATTATGTTGCTTGCACCATTTTGTACAGTACATATCAAAAAGCGTCTATATGAAAAAAGAATCGAAAACTATTTGATCGAAGATATGTCGTATCGGGAGAAAGCGATTCAATCTATTGAATGTAATTGGCACTTTGCAGGTCTTCCAAGTTATTGGGTGAATGTAATTTTTTCTGATGAAACAAATGTCGTCTATATTTATTTTGCTCATGATAAAGACCGTTTAGGGCAATTTGAGTACTATACAATAAATGGAACAACTCTTTCGCCAGAACAATTAAAGCATTTTAAGCCTTACGATTAAACTTAGCAAAGGCGCTTTTTCAAAAAGAAAAAAATAAAAAGATTGAAAACGACTGCTTCAATCTTTTTATTTCAAATGAAACTATTTAATTTAAATAACACCTATCGGAATGCAAATGGGGGCTTGATTAACAGGGCTTTCGATAATTTTTGAATTGAGCCCAAATACATGTTGAATCATTTCTTCTGTAAAAATATCATTAGGCGTTCCCTCTTGATATATTTCCCCATCCGCTATACTGATTAAATAATCTGCATAGCTCGCTGCTTGATTTAAGTCATGAAGAACCATTATTATAGTGTTTTTGTGCTTCTGATTTAATGCGCGAAGTAATTCAAGTACTTCAATTTGATGTGCTAAATCTAAATATGTTGTTGGCTCATCAAGTAGTAATATATCTGTTTCTTGCGCTAATGCCATAGCAATCCAAGCACGCTGTCTCTGACCACCAGATAATGCATCTAATGTGCGATCTTTTAATAAATCCATTTTTGTAGCTTTTAATGCTTCTTCCACGACTGCCTTATCTTTATCTGAATGGCGTGCAAACAAGCTTTTGTGTGGGTGACGTCCGTATAGACATAATTCCTCTACTGTTAAATCTTCCAGTATTTCTGGTGACTGCGCTAAAAAGGCAAGTTGCTTTGCTACTTCTTTCGGAGAATATTGATGAATGTTTTTCCCATTTAGATAGACACTACCTTGTTTAGGCTTCATCAAACGACCTAAGGCATGAAGAATTGTCGATTTTCCACAACCGTTCGCCCCAATGATGATCGTTATTTTCCCTTTCGGAATGTTTAAATTGATTCCATCTATAATCGTATTTGTTTCATAAGTCAGTGTTAATTCTTCTGCTGATAGTTGTGTCATAAAAGTCGATTATCCTTTCACTTATTTTTTTCACGTCTAAGTAAATAAAGAAAATACGGCGCACCAATGAGAGCTGTAACGATTCCAGCTGGAATTTCTACTGGTGGCATGAGTCCTTTTCCTATCGTATCAGCCATTAATAAAAATAAGGCACCTAAAATAGCTGACATTGTTAAAAATCTACGTGCGTTTGTATCAACAAGCCTTTTAGAAAGATGTGGAACTACTAATCCTATGAAGCCTATTGATCCGACTACTGCTACAGAAGCACCTGTTAAAATTACGCTAACAGAAAGGAAACTATAACGTAATAATTGCACATTTTCACCTAGGCTTGCCGCCACCTTATCACCCAATCCTAAAATCTCTAATTTCCGAGCAAATAATAGCATGATCGGTAACAAAATAATGCAAGGGATTAAGAACAGTATTTCGTTCCAGCTACGTCCCCATAAACTCCCAGTAAGCCAAAGCAATGTAGTATTAACATTATCAGGGAATTTAACGATAAAAAATTGAATACCCGCTTGGCATATCGCGCTTAATGCTATTCCTATTAAAGCAAAGGAGTGCGTTTTTGCGCCTTGCTTATAAGCAAAAACTAATAGAATTGTTGCTACAGTGACCGCTCCTAAAAGTGCTGATATAGGCAACATGATTGTCAAAGCATTAGGTAGTAAAATCATAGAAGCAACTGCAAATAAGCTAGCTCCCTTTGTGACACCAACAACATCCGGAGAAGCTAGTGGATTCTTCAATATAATTTGTAAAATTGCTCCTGCAACTGCCAATGATGCTCCCACAATAATCGCAATAATCATACGAGGTAAACGATAGTTAAACAAAATAAAAGAATTATCACTAGAATGTCCTATTAATGTATTAAAAATATCGATAGGTGATATTGATATAGATCCAATTCCTAAACTAATAAAAGAAAACGCGAGCAAAATAATTCCACAGATGCTAATCAGTAAATTAGGCTTTTTCTTTCTAATCATTGCTTTATAAGTCGCTCCTTCCTTACTAAATACAAGAAAAATGAAGCGCCTATCAGAGCAGTAACAATTCCCACCGGTGACTCATAAGGATATACGATAAAGTGAGATAAAATATCTGCATATAATAATAAAGTTGCTCCTAAAAGTGCCGAAAATGGGATGACCCGGCTATAATCCGGACCGACAAGTTTCCGTGTAATATGAGGCACAATTAGACCAATAAAACTAATTGGACCTGCCACTGCAACCGAAGAGCCGGCCAACATAATAACTAGTAACCCTCCAATTAGGCGAATCAATTGAACTCTTTCACCTAAACTGGACGCCATACTTTCTCCCAATGATAATATGGAAAATGAACGCGAGAGTAAAAAGGCAATTGCCAGTCCAATAATGATCCACGGCGATGCAACTTGTACATGTGTCCAATCTTTCCCATTCAGAGATCCAACAAGCCAATAGAGCACATCGGTTGCGCGTTCATTTAAAATAACGATAGCTTGTGTAATAGAAGAAAAGAAAAGATGAATCGCTGTTCCAGCAAGTGCTAGTTTGACATGTGTCATTTTCCTTCCAGAGGCGAATACATATACTGTTATTCCTCCAAGCAATGCACCAATAAACGCTGCATACACGGTCATTGATGGACTCAGTGTTGCAAATAGCAGTGTAGCAGATGCTACAGCTAATGAGGCACCCGCGTTGACACCAAAGATTTCTGGAGAAGCAAGTGCATTTCGTGTAATAGCTTGCATCAATGCGCCTGCTACTGCTAATGCAGCCCCTACCATCACCGTAAGTATTGTTCGAGGTAAGCGTAGCGTCTGAATAATCGTTGTTTCTCTTGACTGATCTATTTGAAAGATTGCATTAAAAATTGTATGGATGTTCATAATAGTCGAACCAACACTGAGGTGTAAAAATAAACCAATTAAAAGTAAAGATAGACTTATAAATGCAACGACCCATATATTCAATGTTCGTTTAGAACCCATTGTTTGTATCACACCTTTAACTGAAAACATATCTAAAAATAAGTAATGCGAGAATGTTGTATTATCAACATTCTCGCTTTTAGTAAAGAAATTAATCTTTTAATTGTTTAACAAGGTCATCACCAATTGCTTCAGATGAAATAACCCCACGATAACGAGTCCATAAATCGCGATCTACTACAAAAACTTTGTTTTCTTTCACAGCTTTTAAATTTTTCCAAAGAGGATTTGACTTCCAATCATCAATAACTAATTTACCTTCATTCTGCGCTAACACTAAAATATCAGGGTCGATTGTTGAAAGTTGCTCTAAGTTGATTTCCACATAAGCTTCATTACTTTTTGCAGCAATTTCAAAGCCTAAATTCTCTAAAAGTTCACCATCATAAGAAGAAGCCGTATGTCCTTGGAAAGAGGTATCACGAACAACTGCTGTTAAAATACTTTTTCCTTTTTCATCAGCTAATTCAGCTTTTAAAGCAGCCAATTTATTATCGTGCTCTTTGAGACGTTTCTCAGCTTCAGCCTCTTTATTTACAGCTTTCGCAATTGTTTTGAATGAATCAATATTTTCTATATATGTTGACTCACGACTATTCAATTCAATCGTTGGCGCTATTTTTTGTAAGTCCTCATAAATGTTTTTATGACGTTGTACATCCGCAATGATTAAATCTGGTTGAAGTGAGCTAATAACTTCCAAGTTTGGCTGTTCACGAGTACCAACAGAAGTATAGTTTATTTTTTTGCCTACAAGCTTCTCAATCATGTCCGTTTTATTATCATCTGCAATACCAATCGGTGTAATATCAACACCTTGTAAAGCATCCACAAAAGAAAGTTCTAAAACAACTATCTTTTTAGCATTTGTCGGAACTTTTGTCGTCCCCATTTCATGTTTGATACTGATTGATTCTGTTACATCTTTTGCATCTTTATTTGACGCATCTTTTGAATTGCAACCTACTAATAAGAAAAGCATTGAAACAACCATTAGTAAGCCAATCGTTTTTTTGTTACATCTAAAAAACACTTGAAAGCCTCCATCAATTCATTTGATAACAATTATCATTCTCTTTTTATAACACCATATTCACTATGTGTAAATAGTTTTATATAAAAAATATTTTTTTACTTAATAATTCCCTTATTATCATTTTTTAACAAAATTTTATTATTTCTACTTTATTTTATAAGTTCGATCCTCATCTCTCACAAAAGATCAGCTATGAAACATTTCATTTAACACAAAATGACATTCAAACTACTGAGAATTCATTATGTTAAAATATGTACGTAAGTGGAGCAAGACAAACAATTTGCGAATTATATGAATAGCTACGATTTGATTATGCAATAATAAAAAATCTTTGATAGTTAAAGTTTTCAACCTCTCAATGAGTATCTGGAACTAGCGATGTCGATTATTGTTTGGTCCGACTTCGTTCCACTGTGCCTATTAAAAAGATAAGGAAATTCCCTGTTCCAAAGTAATATCATTGAGAAACTTTACAAATAGCTGTAAAATTTATGTAAGGTTTATTTTTTCATTGAAACTTTATGTCGATTATTTCGTATAAGAAGATAGACATATTTAAATGCTAGGAGGAAGAAACATGCTCAGTGTCGGACAGTTTTTCTCTAGACATACCGCTAGCCTCTTAATTTCTCTCACAACTGTTTCTATCGCAGCATTTGCGGCAACACCAGGATACTTACTTGGTAGTTTATTGTTCGCTGGAACATACGCGTCAAGTACGACGTTGTTGAAACATAGACAGAAAAAGAAATTCATACAATTAGCCGGTATAACAAAAGAAGAATACAAACATATTGAAACTCAACTTAAAGCAGCCAATAAAAACATTCAAACATTAAGTCAAAACTACTTACGTGTACGTTCTGTTTCTGCATTTAAGCAATTACTCGAAATGACACGTATTTCAAAGAATATCGTGAAAATTGTTAAAACAGATCCACGAAAATTTTATAATGTTGAACAGTTTTTTTATGCACATCTCCCATCCGCTGTTGAATTAACGGATAAATATACGATGTTATCAAGGCAGCCTGTGAAAGATAAGGAAATACAAATTACCTTATCTAAAACAAGAGAAACACTTACAGATTTAAATGATACGATTCAAATTGATTTAAAGGATGCGCTTTCTAACGACATCGACCATCTTCAAATGGAAATCGAATTTGCGAATCGTTCCAATATACGACGAAAAGAACAATTGGAGTGGCGAGGCGATGATAAGTGACGGCAAATGATCACGCATTTCAACTAAATACAATACAAGGTATTTCCCCTCTTGTGCAATCTTATTTAGAAACTACAAATAATGAGGCGATGGCGACGTATGAAACGCTATCGCCACTTGCACAAAGTCGTGCACTTTTATATGCTAGTCAGCTTGACCTAACTAACTTCGAATCAGTCCTGTCCTTAGGGCAAGATTCACAGCGATCACTTTCTCAATTTGCTGATCGAATGCTTGCACAAGTAAAACAGAAAGACGTCACAAAAATTGGCCAAATGTTAGACTCGTTAATGCATACATTAGACCGAGTGGACCCTAACGCATTAGAACCAAAAAAACAGTCCTTTTTTAAAAAAATGTTTGGTAAAATTGAGCCTACTGTTAAGCAAACATTAACGGAGTTTGAACGGACTAGTATCCAAGTAGAGCGAATTGGTGTTCAGCTTGAACGTGCACAGCTTCAAATGTTTAAAGATGTAGAAATGCTAGAAGAACTGTATGCACATAATAGAGGATACTTTGAAGAGTTAGCGACTGCCATTGCAGCTGGACAAATGAAGAAGCAGCAAGCCATTGAAGTTGAACTTCCAGAAAAAGTGACAAGTGTACAGGCATCAAAACAGCCACTAGCTGTCCAGCAGCTCAATGATTTTGCCGCTCAAATCGAACGTCTAGATCAACGTATTTATGACCTACAAGTTTCTCAGCAAGTTGCCTTACAAACTGCGCCACAAATACGCATGATCCAACAATCCAATCAAACACTAGCGGAAAAAATAGAATTTTCAATCGTTACCCTTATTCCACTTTGGAAAAATCAGTTAGCTATGATGTTGTCTATGCATATGGATCATCGCTACGCGCAGCTAGAGGAAAAATTATCTCGTGCAAATGATCGTTTTACGAGCCCTTCCTTTGCACAGCAAGTATCAAAATTCAAAGAAACACAGCATGAGCTGAAGTCAGCTATCCAAGATGTCTTCGCCCTTCATACAGCTACTGAGCAGGAAAAAGAGCATCTACAAGAAGTTGCTGAATTAAAAACCTTTAAGCATGGATGATTCCGTTTTATCAACAAAAAGGGTGGCTCAGAAATCATCTGAACCACCCTTTGGTTTTCATTCAAACCTATTGAATGAAAATCCGGAATCAATTACGCCAATGCGAAATTGATTTGCTTATTCAAAATAATCTTTATAGTAGCCACCAATATTACCAGTGTTATCGATAATAAAAACGAACTCTTCTGTTTCGTTTTTCACATCATATTGTTGCCCTACTGTTAATACGTTTGACACTAAATATTTTGATGCATTTGTATGCTTACAAGTAACTGTGCGTACTGTTGGAGCATCTTTCCATTTTAAATGTAACATAATCTCTCTACCTCTCTTTACTAGCACGAAGCTAATGTATACAGCTTATTTTATAATATTTTTGTACGCTTGTGGAGAAAAAAACCATAGATGACCATATTTTCTCCCTAACTATCCATTTTTTTAACCATATCAATTTCGTATTGGTGTAATAGGTGCTGTCGCACAGATAAACAATGCGTCTGAGGACATGTCTTCATTCAGTAGATATTTCACTGTAGCTCTCATCCCAATACATGCAGAGTTTGGAGTCTAAATGAATGGAGAAAATTAATAAAAAATTTTACTTCGAGGTGTTAACATGAGCTTTGGTGGTGTACCGCAATGGTTTTTTATCCTGGCCGTTGCATTTGCAATTTGTTTTATTTTATACGCAGAATGGAATTCTAGAAAATAACTCAGTAAAAAATTAAAAATGTACATTACTAAATTCAATTTTAGTAGTGTACGTTTTTATTTTTATTATACGGACTGCAGTGAACAGGCTCATCAGTCGCCCTTGCCACTTTACTTCGATATTCTGTTTGGAGACTTGAAAGTTTAAGTTACAATGTTAGCATCACTGAACTTTTGCTTCCTAAAACCATTTCGTGATTTTCGTTTCAATAAAGTGCATAATAATTATAAAAAAGGCATTATCCTTTTCGAAAAAGAGTCCCCTTCAGCTTAAGAACAGCACATTACAGCCTTATCCATCTCTTTTTCATTTACTAAGACACTACCATTTTCATCAATAATGAAATCAACCCCGGCTTTAGAAAGCCTTTTTATCGCTGAATCAATAGTTTCTTGACTTTGTGTTGATGAATCAACCCATACGTTATAGCTTTTTTCTTGCGAACATCCAAGTAATAGAACACTAATTACGGTAAATAGAATACATAATTTTTTCAAAGTCCTACCCCCTTAACTGCCTAAAATTGACGCTATCAGTAGAAGAAAGTTCCTAGAGTTGACTGTACCGTTAAATTGGAGTGGCCCAGATTATATCTTAATCACAAATAAAAGCTGAACTAATTTAGTTCAGCTTAATTGTTACACATTATATATTGACTATTAATAAAATTCGTTTTGACTCACTTTTTTAGTTATTCATTACCAAACGCGTAAACTTTTTTATCTTAATGTCCGTTTTAAAAACGCTTTTGTCCGTTCATGCTGAGGGTTTACTAAAACCTGAGTTGGAGGGCCATCCTCTACAATAACACCTTTATCCATAAAGACTACACGATCGGCTACTTCTTTAGCAAATTCCATTTCATGTGTAACGATTAACATCGTATTTCCGGAATCCGCTAACTGACGCATTACCTTTAATACTTCTCCAACCATTTCTGGATCGAGAGCTGACGTCGGTTCATCAAACAGCATTACATCTGGGCTCATTGACAATGCTCGTGCAATCGCTACACGCTGTTTTTGACCGCCAGATAGTTGCCGAGGCTTCGCATTGACGTATTGATCCATACCAACAATTTGTAAATATTTTAGTGCCACTTCATCCGCTTCTGCCTTCGAACGCTTTAATACTTTCATTTGACCAACTGTGCAATTTTTTAGCACATTATGATTATTGAATAAGTTAAATTGCTGGAATACCATGCCTAAATGTGTTCGGTACTCTTGGATATTATGTTTATCGTCTAAAATGTTTTCATCTTTATAAAAAATTTGACCGCCACTTGGTGTTTCCAGTAAATTAATGCAGCGTAATAGTGTTGATTTACCAGATCCAGAAGAACCGATTAAGCAGACAACCTCACCCTTTTCTACTTGAAAATTTACATCCTTCAACACTTGGTTACGACCAAATGATTTACTTAAATGCTCTATTTTAATAACTGTCATTTGCTCATCCCCCTATACTGCTTCTTTCTGTTGTTTTTTGTAGGCATCTGGTCCATCCAGTCGCTTTTCAATATACAGTAAAATTCTTGATGCTGTGAATGTCATGACGAAATATAGGATACATGCTATAAAGAAGGATTCGAAATAGCGGAAGTTATTACCCGCAATCGACTTTGTTTGGAAAAATAATTCTGTAACCCCAATAACGTTTAAAACTGCTGTATCTTTAATGTTCATAATTAATTGGTTACCTGTTGCCGGCAATATATTTCGGGCAACTTGTGGTAATACAACATGTAGCATGATTTGAACATGATTCATGCCAATAGCCGATGCGGCCTCGTACTGCCCTTGATCAATGGAAACAATTCCACCTCGTACGATTTCTGCCATATAAGCACCTGTATTTAGTGAAACAACTAAAATACCTGCCGTAATAAAGTGCATATCAATGCCAAATGCTATATCTAATCCGTAAAATACAACCATTGCTTGTACAATCATTGGTGTACCACGGAAGAATTCGACATAGCATGTTAGTAAAAAATTAATGAGCTTTAAGCTATAGAAATTTACACCTTTTTTACGAACCTTTATGGTATGCATAATTCCGATGAAAAATCCGATAAGTGCACCAATAATTGTACTACTAATTGAAATAAGTAATGTATAATAAGCACCTCGTAAAAACATTTGCCAGTTGTTCTCAACAATAGAAATAATCCAATCAAGACTCATGATGTACCTCCTAACAACGTCGTGTTGCTTTTTCGTTACTGTTGTCTCTTAGCTATCAACCACTTTCATTGGGCTTCTGTTTCTTTAATTTTATGAAACTATTAGCTAAGACATTATTATTTTTTTGTGATTGTTATTAAATGAGATGTTATGGAATGCACGGGCTAATAGTTAGCCCGTGCATTCTTGTTATTGTGCTGCTGGTTGGTGGTGGATTGCTTCTTCCATAATTTTTTGACGATCATCTTCTGAAATACCTTTTAAGATTTCATTGATTTTTTCAAGCTCAGCATCACCTTTACGTAAACCAACTGCAATAGATGTATTAGAAACATCTGTATCAAAGCCTTTTTCAAACTTTACATATGTGAATTTATCATTTGTAGCAGCAGCGGAAATACCTTCTGGACGTTCTGCTACATAGCCGTCAATTTTTCCAGCTTCTACTGCTACACGCATTGCTGGGAAGCTATCCATTGCTGTTTGTTTTTTTACACCTTTGATTTGATCAATAACAGTGTAGTTAGATGTATTTAATTGTGAAGTAATTTTTGCACCTGAGAAATCTTGAATAGATGTTGCATTTTCATATTTACTACCTTTTTTAACAACCATTACAAAATCAGATGTATAGTAATTGTCAGTGAAGTCGATTGTCTGCTTGCGCTCTGCAGTAGGTGACATACCTGCTATGATTGCATCTATTTTATTTGATTGTAGAGCTGGTACTAAGCCATCCCATTCCAATTTTACGATGACTAATTCTTTTCCTAAGCCTTCAGCTATTTTTTTCGCCATTTGTACATCATAACCGCCTGCATATTCTGCATTATCGGCAATTTTTACCGCGCCATTTGCATCACTTTGCTGCGTCCAGTTAAACGGAGCATAGCCCGCCTCCATCCCGATTCGGAATTGGCCGCTTTCTTCTTTCTTATCAGTACTTGCACTGCCATTACTAGACGATGTCGTCTCCTTCTTGTCACTAGCACCACAAGCTGCTAGCAAGATTGCTGTCATTACGGTCAACATTAATACTAACCATTTTCTTTTCATGTAACATTCCCCTTTTCTGTAAAAAAATAAGACAACTGTACCAAAAAAGACCTAAGTACTGAACTTAGGTCTTACTTTTTTAACAGTTGCCCAAATCCTCACTAAAATTCCATCATTCCGAGATAGCACAACCTAGTAAACCTGGAAAATAATTCACTAGGACAGTCCTGCACTTATTCACTGCAGACCCAGCATAAAAGTACGAGCTCCTTTTATACTTCGGCGATAGTTCCTTCTCCATTGCGTCTTCGCTTGCTTATACTCAACAATGAACTAATAAATACCGCGCCTCTACCTCACAATAGGATAAATGTGAGGTTTGTATATTTAATTGATATTAAGATACTACTATAAAAACAATATTTTCGTCAAGACAATTTTATTACTTTTCTGATTAATTACAATATTAGGGTTTTTTAGCCTTTTAAAGACATATATACACTTTTGCAAAGTCGAAAATGATTTATTCGAATGTTTTGTCGAGAAAGTCCGTAAAATCGCCCATGCTCCATTGTACGTACTCCAACCAACTTATATACGTGGATACGCTTGTAACACACGCGACAAAGAACTGATTTTTCAGAAATCAAGCAAATAATTAATATTTAAATTATTTTATAGTAATTCAAAAGAAATTGTTGAACTGTAAAGATAACACCATTTGCACTATACGCATTTTTACTGTGAAGCTTTCACAAACGATCGGACAACTTTTCCGTTGATTCAGCTCTTCTTTCGGTCGCTTCGCTTGCTTTATCCGTCACTCCGACTCATTTATCCGTCGTTCTGACTCTTCTATCCGTCACTTTGGCTCTTTTATCCTTCCCTCCCACAAATGCTTCATAAAAAGCTAAAAAACCTTGCGAAACGATGTTCGCAAGGTTTTAAGAAACTCAGGAATTAAGAATTTAATAATAAATCTTCTGGGTTTTCAAGTAGTTCTTTAACAGTTTTAAGGAAGCCTACAGAATCTTTACCATCGATAATACGGTGGTCATAAGAAAGTGCCAAGTACATCATTGGGCGAATTTCTACTTCACCATTCACTTCAACTGGACGTTTTTTGATTGAGTGCATACCAAGGATACCAGCTTGTGTACCATTCATGATAGGTGTAGACATTAATGAACCGAATACACCACCATTTGTAATTGTGAATGAGCCACCTGAAAGATCTGCTAAACCTAATTTTTTGTCGCGTGCTTTTTTAGCTAGGTCTGCAATTGAATCTTCAATTTCAGCAAAGTTTTTGCGGTCAGCGTCACGTACTACTGGTACTACTAAACCTTCTTCTGTTGATACAGCTACACCGATATCAAAGAAGTTGTTTAAGTGAATTTCATCGCCTGAGATTTGTGCATTCACATATGGGTATTTTTTAAGTGCTGCAACTACAGCTTTTGTGAAGAATGACATGAAACCAAGTTTAGAGCCAGTTGACTCGAAGAATTGGTCTTTTTTACGAGAACGTAAAGCCATAACGTTTGTCATATCTACTTCGTTAAATGTTGTTAACATTGCTGTAGATTGTTTTACTTCAAGTAAGCGTTTTGCAATTGTTTGGCGACGACGGCTCATTTTTTCAATTGTCACACGTGATTCATCAACAGCTGCTACTGCTTTAGGTGCTGCTGGAGCTGCTTGTGGTGCTGCTACTGGAGCTGTACCATGAGCTGCAACGTCTTGTACACGTACACGGCCTTGTGGATCTACTGGAGATACAGCAGCAAGGTCAATACCTTTTTCACGAGCAAGTTTACGTGCTGCTGGAGACGCGATTACACGCTCACCAGAAGTTTCTACTACAACTGGAGCTGCTGCAACTGGAGCAGGTGCTGCTTGTGGTGCTGCTGGAGCTGGAGCTGCCTCAACTGGAGCTGTTGCAACTGGAGCAGGTGCTGCACCTTCGCCAGCTTCTACAACTGCGATTACTTGACCTACAAGTACAGTATCGCCTTCTTCAGCTAAAATTTGAGTTAAAACTCCTGCTTCTTCAGAGATGATTTCAGCGTTTACTTTATCTGTTTCAAGTTCAACGATGAATTCACCCTTTTCAACGCGATCGCCCACTTTTTTTACCCACTGTGCGATACTACCTTCTGTAATCGATTCTGCTAATTCAGGGACTTTAATTTCAGCCACTTTCATTTCCTCCTTTAATTAACGTGCATTGGTGCACATCAATGGGCTACTGCCTAAGCAAGTAGCCCGGCTCTCAAAAATATTTAATATATGATTATTTAACCTTTACAGGCTCAGCAACTGCTTCTTCTACAAGTGCGGCTTGAGCTGCTTTATGAGAATCTGCATCACCTTCAGAAGTTGAGCTCATTGCAGGACGGCCTACATAACGTAGCTTTTTACCTTCTGAAAGGTCGTGTAATGTTTCTAATGCATAATTCCAAGAACCTTGGTTTTTAGGCTCTTCTTGTACCCAAACAATTTCTTTTACATTAGGATACTTAGCAATAATACCAGCAACTTGCTCTTTTGGGAATGGGTAAAGTTGTTCTACACGAGTAATGTGTAGGTGATCGAAGCCTTCACCGTCTTTAATACGGTCTGCGATGTCGATCATGACTTTACCTGAACCTAAAACAATGCGCTCTACAGCTTCTGGTTTTGAACCTAGGCCTGGTTGTTCAATTACTTCTTGGAATGAACCATTTGCTAATTGATCAGCATTTGCTGCAGCTAATGGGTGACGAAGTAAGTACTTAGGTGATACAACCACAAGTGGACGAACGCCTTCAGTACCTAATAATGCTGCTTGACGACGTAATAAGTGGTAGTAGTTACCTGCGTTTGAACAGTTTGCTACGAACCAGTTATTTTCAGCTGACATTTGTAAGTAACGTTCCATACGGCTTGAAGAGTGTTCTGGACCTTGACCTTCATAACCATGTGGTAAAAGAATTACTAAACCAGATTTTTGACCCCATTTAGCACGTGCACCTGAAATATAGTTATCGAACATAACTTGTGCCATGTTAGCAAAGTCACCAAATTGAGCTTCCCATACTGATAATACATGGTCGTTTTCTATATTGTAACCATATTCAAAGCCTACTACCCCAGCTTCTGTAAGTGGAGAGTTGTGTACTGAAAATGATGCATTTGCACCTGAAATATGGTGAAGTGGCGTGAATAAATTACCATTGTTTTTGTCATGTAACACTAGGTGACGTTGAGAGAACGTACCACGTTGTGCATCTTGACCTGTAAATCGTACTGGTGTGCCATCTTGAATAATTGTTGCATAAGCTAAAGTTTCTGCATGACCCCAGTCGATTTTTGCAGAAGCAAATGCATCACGGCGTTTTTCTAAAATTTTGCCAAGCTTTTTCTGTGGTTCAAAGTTTTCTTCAAACACTAAAAGCTCTTCATTTATTTTTTCTAAACGTTCCGCACCAACTGCTGTATCAATTTGTGGGAATTCTACTTTTAATTCTTCTGGCATTTCTAAATGTTTATGTTCATCTTTATCTGCCATTTCTCTTACATGATCATAAGCTGCTTGCATTTCTGCATAAATAGCTTTATCTAAAGCTGCTACTTCATCAGCAGAAACTACACCTTCAGCTGCTAATTGAGCACCGTATAAAGAACGGACAGGTTCATGTTTAGAAACTAATTTATACGTTTCAGGGTTTGTTACAGTTGGGTCATCCGTTTCATTATGACCATGACGACGGTAACCAAGAAGGTCAACGATAATATCTTTACCGAATTTTTGACGGTAGCTAGCTGCGAAACGACCAACTAAAACTACAGATTCAGGGCTATCTGCATTTACATGCACAACTGGTACTTCATAACCTTTTGCAGGGTCAGAAGAATATACAGATGAGCGAGAGTCTTGTAGTTCAGTTGTAAATCCAATCATGTTGTTAGCAATGATGTGGATTGTACCACCAGTAGTGAACCCTTCAGTTTTTGCAAAGTTTAATACTTCTGTTACGATCCCTTGACCTGGGAACGCAGCATCACCATGCACAAGAATTCCTAATCCTTTTGTGCGGTTATGAATAGCTTGCCCTGGTTTAGAAGTGTCATCTTGTGCAGCACGTGCAGTACCTAAAACAACAGGATTTCCTACTTCTAAGTGAGAAGGGTTGTAAGCAAGTTTAACATTCATACCAGATTCGCGGTTGTAAGAAGCACCCATGTGGTATTTTACATCACCAGTCCAGCCTTTAGTAATTTCAAGGCGACCATCTTCTGGCATAAATAATTCATTAGAAACATGTGCGAAATCAGAGAACATCATGTCATATGGTTTATTTAAAATGTGTGTTAACACATTTAAACGACCACGGTGGGCCATACCAATACGTACATTTTTAACGCTATTTGTTTCAGCTGTTTTCAAAATTTCATCGAATAGGACGATTTGAGTATCTAAACCTTCACCAGAGAAACGCTTTTGACCTACAAAAGTTTTATGAATAAACTTCTCGAAGTTTTCAACACGAGTTAAACGGTCTAATAAAGCTTTTTTCTCATCAGAAGCTAATGCTTGTTTAAATGAAGCTGTTTCAATTTGTGCTTGAATCCAATCACGTTCTTCAGTTGCTACTACGTGATTATATTCAAATGCTACTTTATCTGTATAAACAGATTTTAAGTAATCGATTGCATCCTTACCATTTTTCACGTTTGCTGGCACATCTTTGAAGAAGACAGCTGCAGGAATTTCAGCTAAATCTGCAGCGCTTAAGTTGAACGCGCTTTCTTCAATTTGAGCTGTTTGTAGTTCACGGTTTTTCAAAGGATAAATATCTGCCGCTAAATGACCGTTTGTACGGATTGCATCTGCTAATTTCACAGCTGCTAACACTTTCTTGTAATCGCCAGCAGGAGCTGCTGCATTACTAGCTACAGCTACTTCACCTTCTACTACTACTGGTGCACCAAATTGTTGGAATAATAATACTAACTCCGGTTCTACTTCTTCAGGAGACTGTAAGAATAAGTCGTATTGCTCCATCACATATCCTAGGTTAGGACCAGAAAAAGCTGACCATGGAGAACTTACAGTTGTAACGTTGTTCGACATGAAAAATGACCTCCAAATTTTGCCTTTCGGCAGTTCCATTAATTAAATTACAATTAATTATATAATAATTTTCCGTTCTTTTAAAGGATGTTTGACTTCTCATCCATTATTTAAAGAACGTTTTTTCCATCTCAATCTTACTACTCTTCACAAAAAATACAACTCTTTTTAGCAAATTAAGCAATTTTTTTCCCAAAGGATAGAATAATGAAATAAAGCGTGTATTTTTCTCAATTTTTCAAAGGGAATTTCATGAAGAAAACGGTTCCAACATTTTTCTCACTCTTGACTTCTACAGAGCCATTGTATTTTTCAAGTAACATTTTTGTAATACTAAGCCCTAAGCCTGTTCCTCCGATTTGACGATTCCTTGCCTCGTCGACCCGATAAAAGCGATCAAAAATGAATGGAATATTTTCTTTTGCTATTCCAATCCCATTATCTTCCACTTTTAACAATACTTCCTTCTCGGAAACAGCAAGTGAAATTTGAATTTCAGGAACTATTTCACAATAACGAATAGCATTTTCTATTATATTACGAACAATTTGGCTAAGTGCATTTTCTGTTATAAATATCCGCCCTATTTCATCATTTTTCGACAGTGTTATTCGAGCTTTTGGGTGAAGGAGTCTCGTCTCTTCGATTACCGCTTCTATAACAGCTACTGCATCAGCCTCACTATCGATATCTTTTTCCTCACGACGAGCAAGTTCTAGTAATTCTTCGATCATTTTTCGCATTCGTGCAATTTCCGTTAGCGAAGTATTAATAGATTCCTCTAAAATTTCAGGATCATCCTTCCCCCATCTTTTCAAAAGGGATAGATGCCCTTCAATTGCCTGAATAGGCGTTCGTAATTCGTGAGAGGCATCTGCAACAAATTGTTGCTGCTGTGCAAATGATATTTGCAATTCATTCATCATCGTATTGTACATTTTCAATAAATCACCTATCTCATCATGAGACGTGTAAGTTAGTTGAATCGGTTCATTAAATCCTTTATCCATAACGGTTTTCATCGATGAACGTAACGCCCGTAATGGTTTCATCAAATAATTTGCAAGATAAAAACCAATAGATGCTGATAACAATAATGCTCCTAAGCCCGCTATTAGCATTGTCGTCAATAAATAATGCATCAAAGACTGGAACTTCGATAAAGGATGAATCACCTGAATATATCCATGAAAGAAACCAAGTTGAATCGGTTCATTAATGACAATGACATCTTTTTTATCAATTGTCATATCAATAATTTCCCCCATTGAGGAAAGAGGTGCAGCCTGGGAAGTATTATTAATACGAAGAATCTGATCGCCATCTAAATTAAACATTCTAATCGTTTGATCACGATCGGCAATAGAATCTATAAGACCTTTATTTTGTTGAATTTCCTGAATGGTAAGATCAGGTCCTTGTGACTCTAAAAAATACACCAAATCATCGCTTGTCCGTTTGATTTTACTTGCCTCGTCATTTGATAGCCATGTATGAAGTGAAATATATACGACAATACATATAATAGTATAGCTAAAAAATATAACAGCACTAGAAGTTAGCATCCATTTTCTTTGTAATGACTGATTGACTAAATAATCTCTCCATTTTTTCATTCACGCATCACATACCCAACCCCACGAACGGTTTCAATATAGGCATTCGTATCACCCGGTAGTTTCGTTCGCAAATGCCGAATATATACATCTACGACATTTGTCTCTATATCCGTATCATACCCCCATACGGAGGTTAAAATTAGCTCCCGTGTACAAACTTTGTTTTTATGTTCTATTAATAGTTTTAGTAGATCATATTCTGTTTTCGTTAAATCAAGCTTATTCCCTTGTACAAAAACTTCATATGCCGCGATATCCATTTCGATATCTCGAAAATGTAATGATTTCTCCATTTTTTCATCCGGTGTCACCCGACGTAAAATAGTACGAATTCTAGCTAATAGTTCTTCAATAGCGAATGGTTTTACTATGTAGTCATCTGCACCAGCATCTAAGCCAGCTACACGATCCATCACAGCATCTCGTGCCGTTAACAATATAATAGGTACTTTCGATTGCGTGCGTATTCGACGACAAATTTCAATTCCATTTATACCCGGAAGCATTACATCTAATAACAACACATCAAAATTATCAGATGAAGCTAGTTCAAGTCCTTCACGTCCATCAAAAGCGACTAATACATCATAGCCTTCATGTTTTAATTCTAGTTCTACAAAACGAGCGATATGCTTCTCATCTTCCACCAAAAGTATTTTTTTCGGCATTACATCACCTTCTATTCCAAATTAACGATAAGGTTTTTTCCTTAATCCGGTTATAGCATACCATCAAACAAAAAGTCTGTACCACAAGCAACTACTTGTAATACAGACTTTTTTTAAAATTCTAAGGAGAAATCATTGTATCCATGCGATAACGGCTAATTGACCAGCATCGCTAAAAACGCCAGTCATTACCGAAATGACCGACATTGAGTCGGCCCTTGTGTTGTTGCCGAGGCATAGTTGATTAAATGTCAGTAATATAGTGATTATTTTTCCCGATTTCCTTCGCTTTATATAAAGCTTGATCTGCTAATTCTAGCAATCCATTTAATGTTTGACCGTGATCCGGATAATAAGCGATACCAATGGACGCTGTTGGTGCAAAGTGATGTTTTTCAATCGTCCAACCTTTTTTCAGTTCATTACGAATGCGATTTATAATATCCATCATTTGAGTATGCCTCGTCTTACCATCCCTAGTTAAATCTGTTAAGACGACAACGAATTCATCACCACCCATTCGAATCACTAAATCGTGGTTACGTACCGCGGTGATTAATACTTGACCAAACTTTCGGATAAAATCATCCCCCGTGTCATGGCCATGCTGATCATTTACAGTCTTAAAGTCATCCCCATCGATATAGAGTATAGCTAAACACTCATTATGTTCTTTTGCTTCTGCCAATATTTTCGGGAACTCCTTGTTTAAAAAACGGCGATTTGGTAATTGTGTTAATGTATCGTGATAGGCTAAATATAATAGATCATTCTCTCGTTCCTTACGATGAGTAATCTCTCGAGATACCATCATAATTTGTGATACTTTTTCACGCTTTGGATCATGAACAACTGTTACGTTTCCTTCAGTCCAAACAGGCGTACCGTCCTTCGCCTTTAGTAGAAGCTCAAATTGTGTTTCTGTTAGACCCGAAAAATTATTTAGAAACGTTTGCCAAGCCTTCTTACTTTGTTCATCGACAATATTATTGTAAAACTGACCTTGTAATTCTACATTTTCGTAGCCTAAATACATCTCATAAGAAGGCGAGGCATAAATAATGATGCCATCTTCGTTCGTTATGACAATTAAATCATTTGTATTTTCTGTAATGAGACGGAATGTTCGTTCAATATTTTTCAATTCCGTTAACATTCTTTTCTTGTCCGTAATATTATAGTTAATGGATAAATATTGTTCTGTTTCGCCAAATTCATTTTTCAATGGAACTATAGTTGTCTCTACCCAGCAATCAGCATGGAATTTTGTACGATAGCATAACTCCCCTCTCCAAACACTCCCCGTCCTAAGTATTTGTACTAACTCTTCTGTATCGTTACGAGGCTCGATTAATTCTAAGGAAGATTGACCTATTAGCTCTTCTGCAATGAAGCCTGTTGCATTTAAAAACAAATCATTTACTTCTAAAATTTTTGCATTTCTATCTAGAACAGCAATGGAAGCTGCAGAATTGAGTGCAGCCTTAAACACCTCTAAACCATGAGATTTTGAGCGTAACTCTGCCTTTTGTTCGGTGAATTGTGTGAAATCCTGCATGATAAGAAAAATAGCAAAAGAGTTATCCCCCTGCATAACTGGGGATAGTGAAACTAAATACTTGCGCTCTTTTTTATCCAGTGTATGAAGCTTAATGAGTTTTTCGCCAATATTTTCGCCCATAGCTGCTTTTTGTAAATAGTTCTGTATATTTTCTACTTCATCTTTAGGAACAATCGGTAGATCAATGAATAGATGCTGTTTAACTGTTTCAGTATCTAATTCAAAGTCTTTTGTAAAGCTGGCATTCACTTCATAAATAGTCCCTTCAGCTGATAAGATGACTGTCGAAAAGAAGGCATGATCAAACATTGAACGCAGAAACAAAAACTTATCTTCGATGCTACGATCATAGAGAATCTCTTTAGTTATAGCTAAAATATAGTCTTCTTTATTATGTTTAAGCGGACGAACAGATGTCTCGTATTTACGAACCTCTGATTTATAATAGGCATAATCCACATAATCAACTTGACTACGCATTATAATCGCTTGATTGTAATTTTCTTGAATTGTAGTGAAACTACGACTTTGGGTAAGGGAAGAAAGCATTTTCCCATTCGCCTCTTGTGGAAACAAAGCTCTAGCTGCTTGATTTAAGCGAATATATTGATAATCGTCTCCCACTTTTTTCATTAAAAAGACAAAATCTTTTCCAAAAAATAATTCATTAAATAAGACTTCGCTTAAAAGATATTTCATGCTGCCACCCCATAAGTCGTTAATAGTAATATAGTTTTTGTTCATACAAAAAAATCAATACTACTATTATAACATAATTTAAAAGAACTACCCTTCTCGAATTGGAAAATTTATATCCTTTTTAGGGTAATTTTTGATATTTTACCTCTTTTAAAGAAATAAAATAATCCTAAAGAAACACTATTTTATTCAAAAATTGATATTATAGACTTAATACTCTACAAAATTATACATTAACAGTTTTTAACTATCTACCCGATTACCTATTTTTCAGAATTTTCAGTCACAAAAACTTATTTTTTGTTTTAGCGAGGAAAATGATTGCATAAAGCAGTGTGATTGTTATATTATATTAAAAAAACTAGCCTTTTTTCGGTATGGTCGAAAAATCAGTAAGACAGCGGGAGATTATGGTTATCATAGTTTGAACGTCTAGTTCTTTGGGTTTTAATTCCAGTACGAATTTTAGTTTTCTTCTTTATGTTTTAAAGGAATTGTTTTAACTACCCTAGTAAAGGAGGCGTTTCGTATGCTTAAACATCGAGACCTACATGAATGTACAGAGCTCTATGAGCTATTATCACACCCTTCTGTATTCCCTTTTGTCCGTCAAAAAGCCACATCCGCTGATGAATATTGGTTTATGACAAAACAACTGATTGAAGAAGAAGCGAAGGGACTCGCTATTTCAAGGACAATTACTGATGATTGGGGTCAACCGATCGGCACCATTAGCATTCATGATGTGGAGGATGGTGCAGGCTTTATAGGAACGTGGATTGGACTCCCTTATCAAGGTTTAGGTTATAACCAAAAAGCAAAAATGCTTTTTTTGAATGAACTATTTTTTGATTATAATTTCCATACGGTATTTCTCCGTATTCGAGTTGAAAATATAAAATCACAGCGTGCAGCCTTAAAGCTACCTTATGTTGTGAGCGCAAATGAAAGTCATCCAACATTATTAGCACAAGTTAACAGAGGCGAGGCGCAATTTAATTTATATAAAATCCCAAAAGACTTATTCTACCTTACAACTGCCAATCAAGTGGCGGAAGGCGAAGAACAAGCGATGTAATTTCATAAAGCGAAACTATAATCAGCGATGGTTTTCTGCAGCCTTCGCTGATCATTTGTCTTTACCAGTCTTTACTTTCGATAAAGATTAATTACTGCCCGTTCATCCCGGATAAAAATAAGCTATGTGCTCCGTCTTCATGGCAGACACATAGCTTATTTTTAGCTTTGTTTCATTTTATTACTGTAATTGTGTTTTAATTAAAGGCTGTGATAACGAAAAACTACTTTTTATATTGTAAAATCAATTTCGCCATTTCTTCAGGGGTTTTCGGTCTTTGCGTTTTTTCCATCGTTGAAACCATTTCTGCTTTACGCTCTGTTAACACATGAACTGATTTTTTAAACGATTCCTTTGTTAACTCTTCCTCTTGCAACACTTCTGCATAGCCTTGTCTTTTAAATAAGTTGGCATTTAATATTTGGTCACCACGACTTTTTTGTGCAGATAACGGCACTAGCAACATCGGCTTGTGCAGTGCTAAAAATTCAAAAATCGAATTAGAACCCGCACGTGAGACGATAAAGTCTGCTGCGTGTAATAGCTCCGGCAATTCCGTTGTCACATATTCAAATTGCTTGTATCCAGACATCGATTCAAATGATTCGTCGTAGTTCCCTTTACCACACAAATGGATGATCTGAAACTGCTTCACAAGCTCTGGTAAATTTTGACAAAGTGCATCATTCAAGACAACTGAACCTAGACTGCCTCCCATCACAAGAAGAACAGGTTTTAATGTGGTAAAGCCACAAAGAGCTAACCCTTTCGCTCGATCTCCCATAAATAACTCTTCGCGAATAATAGAGCCTGTGCATGTTGCCTTTTCTTTCGGCAGATGCTGTAATGTTTCCTCAAAAATCGTAAAGATGTGTGATGCAAATGGTAGCGCAATTTTATTGGCTAAGCCAGGTGTAACATCTGATTCATGAATGACTACGGGAACACCAGCAAATTTCGCAGCCATGACTACAGGTACAGAAACAAATCCGCCCTTTGAAAAAATGACTTGTGGTTTCACTTTTTTAATAATACGAAAAGCCTGTATCATTCCAGCAAGCACTTTAAATGGATCTGTAAAATTTTTCATCGAGAAATAACGGCGCAATTTCCCACTAGAAATACCGTAAAACGGAACATTAGGAAACGCCTCGCCTATTAATTCTTTCTCAATGCCTTGGTCTGAGCCAATATAATGGACATCATAACCTAGTTCTTGTAAAGACGGGAGTATCGCTTGATTAAGCGATACGTGACCAGCTGTCCCTCCACCGGTTAAAATGATTGTTTGTTGATTCACATTAATTCTCCTATTCCATCAATTATGCACCGGCATAATTGTTGCTGTCGCTTCGCTTTCGCACAGATACACTTTGCGTCAGAAATCGGTTTTGTGTTAACAAAGAACTCCTTTCCGATTTCGTGACATCCGCCGGAGGCTTTGGGCCAACACGATGTTGGTCACTCAGTCGTTGCCACAGGACGTGGCGTTCTTAGACTGAATTCCTTCTTTCAGTGGATGCTTGCACACACACTAATAAGTAACTTATCACCTATATAGGTGGTAACTGTCGCTGAAAGAAGTTAAAAGCCATTGTAGCTATACTACTTTTGTATACAGTCTTTTATTTTACTATATGCGAACGAAAAGATACAGATGAAGCTTTTAAATTCTTTCAGCCGGTGTCTAATCACTCGCTGAAAGAACGGAACTCAGTCTGATGGAATTATGCCGAGGCATAATTGATTTTTTCATCTTTACTCTATTTTAGTATGCTATACTATTTTAATTATGATAATAAAGGAAGATTATTCACTATGAATCAAACAACTACGTTAAAAGAAAAATATGCATTAATCTTAAAAATTATCGTACCTATTTTAGTATCGCAAGTAGCTATTTATCTTATTTCTTTCTTCGATATTTTAATGTCAAGTCGGTACGGTACCACCGATCTCGCTGGCGTGTCAATCGGCTCCTCTATTTGGATGCCTATTTACATAGGGCTATCTGGAATTCTCCTCGCGATCACACCTATTGTCTCACAGCTTGTTGGAGCTAAAAATGAGTTTGCAGCAAAAAGAGCTGTTCAGCAAGGAATCTATGTAGCCATCGTTCTTGCAGCACTTATTTTTATTTTATTAATAGTCGGTATAGATTGGATTCTTGGCAAGATGGATTTAGAAGCCTCTGTACATTCAATTGCTAAATCTTATATTCAATCGATGTGCGCTGGACTTATACCACTGTTTTTATTTTTTGTCATGCGCTGTTTTATCGATGCGCTTGGACAAACTCGCGTTACAATGATTATTACATTACTTACAACACCTATTAATATTGCGTTGAATTATATTTTTATTTTCGGCAAATTTGGAGCACCTGAGCTTGGCGGAATTGGCGCCGGCGTTGCAACAGCGATTACATACTGGCTTGTTTTCTTGATTACAGTTTGGATTATCGCTAAACGTAAGCCTTTTGAACGTTTCCAGCTATTTAATGACTGGCCAAAATTAGAATGGCTTCGTTGGAAGGAAATTTTAATCATTGGCGTGCCAATCGGAATATCCTTATTTGCAGAAACGAGTATTTTTTCTGCTGTCACAATGATGATGAGTAGCTTCAGTACAGAAATCATTGCAGCTCATCAAATTGCATTAAATTTCACTAGTTTGTTGTATATGGTACCGCTCAGCATTTCGATGGGTGTAACGATATTAGTTGGGTTTGAAATTGGTGCTGGACGTATGCGCGATGCTAGACTCTATAGCTATTTGTGTGTCGGGACCGCGATTTTATTTAGCTTTGTTTCAGCTTGTATCCTTTTTATCCTTCGCGAACCCGTTGCAAATATGTATACAACCGATGGAAAAGTGTTAGAGTACGCCGTTCATTTTTTAATTTTCGCAGCCATTTTCCAACTATCTGATGCTATCCAGGCGCCTGTACAAGGAGCTTTAAGAGGGTACAAAGATGTTACAGTAACCTTTATTATGGCCATCATTTCGTATTGGGTAATCGGCTTGCCTGTCGGCTATGTACTTGCCACTCATACAGACTTCGGGCCGTTTGGTTACTGGATTGGACTAGTAGCAGGTCTGACAGCAGGCGCGATTACTTTATTAATACGTTTATTACTTGTTCAAAAAAGATTTACAAATACGACCAAAATAAAAAAAGCAAACTAGACTTCGCTCTAGTTTGCTTTTTTTATTATTGAAGTAACAAACCTATGAGAGCCACCCATATCCCCTATTCTATGTATAATTAAAAATCCTCTATCTCCTAATACAATTCCTCGCGCTTCGCTTTCACGCAAAAATCATCTGCTTGCCCCGAAGCCTCCAGAAAAACACCCGGCCAGAACAGTAATCACCCACTCGTTTTACCAAAGAGACACCCTTTAACTATTATGGCATCTTAATTTCATTGACATAATGTTTTTTGACACCATGAAAAAGAAATTAAACACATTTCTAATTATATTGTGTTGAAAAACTAAATAATCTAGTAATCTTTGTGAATGCGGAATTTTAAAACGATACACCCTATATGAAGAGGTTGATTGGGGTGGAGGCTGGGCGACTCCTCGGGGTTCAGCGTCACAGATGTGACCCTGCAGCGAGCAACGCGAGTGAAGCGGCTCATCGGACGCCCCCAGGAAAGCGCCCAGCCGGAACGGAAATCAACCCTCGTTTTGCCAAAGAACCATGCATTTTTGTCAAAAAAAAGATGTCCACTAAGCCTATTACAACTTAGTGGACATCCTATTATTCAATGTAGCTATTCAATTTATACGATTACTTTTGGATAAATTGTTGAGTCCAGTAGTTACCTGTTTTCACATAGCCAACACCAATATGCGTAAATTTCTCATTTAAAATATTCGCACGGTGACCAGGTGAATTCATCCAACCTTGTACTACTTCTTGAGGTGAACGTTGACCTTGTGCAATATTTTCTCCTGCACTCTTATACGTAATACCTAAAGCTTTCATACGATCAAATGGTGAACCAAATGTAGGGCTTGTATGTGAAAAATAGTTTTTAGATTGCATATCTTGTGATTTTTCACGAGCAGCTGCCATCAATTTATCATCAGTTTTAAATGGTGCTAAACCAGCTTTTGTACGTTCAGCATTCGTTAATTTTACAACCTCTTGTTCAAAAGCATTCACATCTGAAGTAGATGTTGATGGTTTTGTTTGAGATGGTGCTGGTGTTGTATTATCTTTTTGAGTCGTTTGTGTATTGTTATTTGTTGTTTGATTATTTTCTGGTACTTGTACTTCTTTTGATGGTGCTTGTGTTTGTGGTTGTTTAACTACCCACTTATGATTTGACCACTGATTTGACCATTTATAAGAATAAACAACTTTATTACAGTCTGTAGTTGTGTTCCCCTCTGTAGTATTTTCTGCAGCGGAAGCCATTTGAATTGGAGCTGCTAATAAAAATGTTGCACAAATTGCAGTTAGTGTTTTTTTCATTTTTGCAATTCCTCCTTCTATGCAAACAATCGTAAAGTACGATTTTAATAAATTTCTTACCAGCATCTTCTAGCAACACCATCCAAGAAATAGATTCGCGTTAAATAGAGGGTTATTGGAATTAATTTTTAGCAGGTTTCACCAGCCTATGAAATACTTACGTTTTAAATAGGGTTGACACCTCTTAAAAACTATTAAGCATTTTCAATATTCAAATATATTTTCGTGCGCATTCACACAAAAAAACTGCCAAAATTTCTACTTTGAGAAAGACGAAACGAACAAAACTTTCGTCTGACAAGCAGAAATGGCAGATTTTGGATTTTTGCTTTAACTAGTTTTAGCGTTTACTCAATACCAATGACGTTTAATCTACTTACATCTTCACCAATGATCACGAGTTTTGCGGGCATTTTTACGTACTCTGGAAGCCATTGGACCATGCCATATGCATATTGAAACAGCATAGGATTTTTTACACCTTCAATTGGCACGTATCCTTTCATTCGATACACAGTTTCAGGCAATGTACGTACCCAATCCTCAAATTGTTCTTGTGTAAAGTTAACGTCTTTAAATTCAACTAATCGTGAGCCTAGATGCATCGACGCTATAGGAGCTTTCACAATATCTTGTTTGTCCACCTGTACCGTTGCCTTTAAATCTTCTAATAAACGTAATGGCACGCGTCCATTTGTAGTTTGCAAAATAAAGGCATGTGGATTAAAGCCTTGCAGCTCATAAACAACTTGTGCCTGCTCAGCTTCTGTTAGTAAATCCGTTTTATTGGCCAGTAATAAATGTGCGTGACGGATTTGTTCCATAAATAAAGAGCGCACTTGCGGAGTTAATGTTTCTCGGTTCAACCACAGCTTTGAATCAGCAACTGTGACAATCCCTTTGACATTTAGCTTTTCTGCAAATAATGGTGAATAAACAGCGTCTAATGCTTCCACAGGATGTGCTGCACCTGTTGTTTCAATAATCAGGACATCAAAGTCACTATCTAATAGAAGAGATTGAATTTGCGCCTCTGTTTTTTCAGCGCCAGAGCAGCAAATACAGCCCTCTAGCATTTCCTTTAACGGAATATCCTTTTCCACAGCCTGTGAGTCAAATGGTAGCTTTCCAAGCTCATTCATAATGACAGCGGGTTTTAATTTTTTTTCCTTAAGTTGTCGAATAACATCAGTTAACATGGATGTTTTTCCACTACCTAAAAAACCACTAAATAAATATACGTCCTTCACCATTTTTCCTCCTATTAAAAAAGCTGTCGCTAGAGGCCTTAGAGACGCCTACTGCGACAGCTACTTTGTTAGTTTGTAGTTTACTCAGTTTTTGCTGGTGTACCAGTTAGCAGTTCTTTCGCTTTTAACAATTGAGGATCCTCTGCTTTTATTTTAGCGCGTAACGCATCCATTAAAGCATACGTTGTATCGCCAGTTAAAACACCAGTCTCTTCAAAACCATTTGCAGCTTGCAGTTTTTTCACTGCACTTTCTGTATTTTGCTCAAAAATACCGTCTGCATTTCCAGGCTCATATCCTAGAACTTCTAACATCTCTTGTGCCGCTTTTACAGAGTTAGATTGCACGCCCATTTTCATTTCCATAGCTGGATCTAAGTATGGTAATGAAGCATAAGGTGGGTATGACACTTTCACATCTGGAGCTATGCCTTTTTCGTTAATCCAGTTACCATTTGGTGTTAACCATTTTCCTGTTGTGAATTTAAGGTTAGAGCCATCTTTTAATGGTGCGACATTTTGCACTGTACCTTTACCAAATGATGTTTCTCCAACAATTTTAGCACCAACAGATTCTTTTAATGCACCAGCTAAAATTTCAGAAGCAGAAGCACTGCCGCTATCGACAAGTACTGTCACTGGAATATTGTATTTTTTACCAGAAACAGCTTTTGTAATTTTCGGCTCCTCATCTTTTTGTTGCACTTGTACAATCGCTTTACCTTCTGGAACGAATAAATTCGAAATCTCTACCGCTGCATCTAGGTAGCCGCCAGGATTTTGACGTAAATCTAATACGATGCCTTTTGCTTTACCTTCGTAATCTGCAAGAATCTTCTCAAATTCTTTTGCAGTATTTTCACTAAATGACGTGATTTGAATATGGGCAATGTCCCCTTCAAGCATTTCACCGTAAACCGTTTCAACCGGAATTTCGTCACGGACAATCGTCATATTAATAGGCTCAGCATTTGTTCCACGTTTCACGGTTAATTTTACAGGCGTTCCCTTTTCGCCGCGAATACGCGCAACTGCTTCAGAAGCACTAAATCCTTGCATGCTTTTTCCATCCACAGTTAAGATAATATCTTGTGGTAATAAGCCCGCTTTTTCAGCAGGTGAGTTTTTAATAGGTGACACAACAGTAATAAAACCGTTACGTTCTTGAATTTCCGCTCCAATTCCTTGGAAACTAGAAGACAGTCCAGACTGAAATTGTTCTGCTTCGTCCTTCACCATAAAATCAGAATACGGATCATCTAGTGCGTCGAACATGCCGTTAATAGCGCCGTCGACCACTTTTACATCATCGATATCTTTGTAATACTTGTTTTTAAGTAAATCATAGGCTTCATATAATTTTGTAAATTCTGCACGCCCACTCGGTACTTTCACTTCAACTACTTTCTTTTCACCGAATGTTAACGCAAAGATCGTTAAGCCTGCAGTAATAAGGATTGTAAAGAACATCAACATGATAAATTTAAACGGTTTCATTTGTACAAATCGTACTGCTGGTTTTATTTCAGCAGCGGATGTTTGTTCTGTCTGCTGTTCTACACTATCTTTTTTCTCTTCATCCATCTTGATTGTCACCACTCTCATATACACTAACTTGTTTCACACTATTACCATCTTAACAGGTTATAGAGAAGACGAAAAGAAAAAGACTGTCAAAACTTCATGACAAATCTTGTCCACATCAATCTTCCTAAAATCCATCACTTCTAATCACTTTATTATAAGCTCTTTATTCTATGTAGCCTTTGTAAAAGTAAAGATGCCTCAGAAGTACTTTCTAAAGACACTCCAGTTATCTGCTAAGTTGTAGGTATATAATGGTACTGATTTTCTATTTTACTCATTTCCTCGTAGCAGTCAACTAATATCCTCATAGAATATTAGAAATTACATGTCCACTTATGCATGTTCCTATCATTTGCGCTGTTATTATTACGTAAGTTCTCTTAATTTTTTTATCACCGAATGTATTGTTAACCTATGAAATGTAAGAAGCTGGCCCTTAAAAATGACAGAAAAAATACCATACGGGGTTGGCGCCAGTTCCATCAACGCTTCTCTACCTCTGAGATCAATAAGTTCCACTGGTATATTCAATGTATTTGCACCAGCTATAATATTTTCTGTTGCAATTTCGACATACGGACATTGGAATGAACGTAATATCGTCAAATTGTTAAATTTTTTTAATCTCTCCTCCCAATCAGTCGGAAAATATGGTTGTTCGGATTCACTGCTCAAAGGGTAGACAAGTAATTCAAAATCATATGGTGCCGCATCAATAAGTTGAAAATCGTTTTTCAAAAAAATATCTTTGCTTGGCGACCAAGACGTTGTTGAATTCGTAATAACAACAACTCCTTTTTTTCCAAGTTTTTTTGCATCTTCTATACATTTATTAATTAATCGAGCACCGTATCCTTTTCCAACTTCACTTACCCATAAACAATGGATGACTAAATAACCATCAGCATGAACCACTCTAGATGAATTTTCTGCTTCTGTATATTCAATAAACCCTACTTGTTTTTTATTGGCGATTACTTGCACATATTTCAAGCCTTCTTCAAATCGATTATTCAGCCATTTATTCTTATTTATATAGCCATTTGATTTCTTCTTGCTTCTAAGACAATAGCTCCCAATTCCCTCTAAAAGCTCAGCATTCATTTCCACCAATTCAACCTTGCCCAATGCCAATCGCCCCCTAATATCATGGTAATTATACCCTTTTTATTCAGGTGTTTAAAGTACGCATTAGAACAAAAAAATCAGGCTAATTTGCATTTTAGCCTGATTTCGACAAAGGGAAGAAAATTAATATGTTTATGTGTCTTACATAGGACTACTCATTGTCGATATTTCATACAAATGATAAATGAGGAATGATTTGAACTATTTAAGGAGGGTTTAATATTGGATAGGAATAAGAATACATTTAAAAATCAATCAACTGATTCACTGGATATTTTTGCTGCTAAACTTACCTATATCGGATCATCTATTTCTACATTAGGTGATGGCATTCAGGCAGTTGCAGCAGGTCTTGCCTTAGAAGCATTACAAAATTCCAAAAATGACAATTCAAATGATCAGGCAAAACAAAATGCAAACATGAAAGAACAAATTGATTATTTAATTTCTGAGTTACAGCAAATAAAAAAAATTTTAAAATAACATATTGCTTCAAACATTCCGGATACTTATTTGTTTGTGCTTTTTTTACCCTGCTCGTCGAGTAATTCAGAAACTGTGACAAATCGATATCCCTGACTGTCAAGTTCTGCTAATATTTTTTCCATCGCTTTCACAGTTTGATGACGATTGCCGCCTCCATCATGAAAAAGAACGATATTACCTTCTTTAACACCATTTAACACAGTATTCACAATTCTATTCGTTCCTGGACTTTTCCAATCTAATGTATCTAAATGCCATGACCACATAACCACTTTATATCCTTCTTTAGCAATCGCTTCAATCATTGCATCTGAATACTGACCTTCAACAGGTCGGAACAAAGTTGGTTTAGTTCCAGTGATGTTCTGAATAGTGTCATCTGTTTGTTTTATCTCCTTAAGTAAATTCGGGACATTTGTCCTTAAGGGATGCGTAAATGTATGGTTAGCTAGTTCATGGCCTTCCTTATACATTCTTGATATCACTTCAGGATTTTTTTGTGCATTTTGGCCAACAATAAAAAAAGTTGCTTTCGCATTGTATTTTGATAATACATCTAAAATCTCAGATGTGTACTTTCGATGTGGCCCATCATCAAAGGTTAGAGCAACAATTTTTTCGTCCGTTTTGATTTCCCAAACAATTTGTCCCGCTTCTTCATAATACTTTCTTCCTTTATTTTCATATGTTGCTGCGCCAACTTTTAGATAAAAAAAGGAGACCGTTAAAAGACAAACAGGTATTAAAAACCACAATTTTTTCAATTCTTCACTTCCTCAACTAAAAATATTTAGACTTATTATTTGAGGAATGATAAAAAAAATGCTCTTTTTAATTTTTTTGTTGGTGTATATCTTAAGCTAAAACAGATTGAAGTTAGAGGTTGTCTTTTGGGTTTGTCAAATACATTTTTAGACAACTAATTTGCGCCAAATTGTTAAAAAGCTAACGCTGTCATCAATTATGCCCCGATATTATTGCACCCGTTAATCGGCTTTGTGTTTAGTCCTGTAGATATTTTTCACGCGAAAGTGTAGCGCTAACGTAGCGGCAGCAACGTGTTTTTGTCTCTGTGCGAAACCGAGTTGTTGTTGTTGCTGTCGCACAGATAAAACCATATTGTTGCTGTCGCTTCGCTTTCGCACAGATAAATTGCCACAGTGCGTGGCGTTCTTACACAGAGTTCCTTTATTTCAGTCCGCTAATAAAATCTGTTTTTTTATATGATGTTCCATATGTTCTAGGTAGTCTTGGATAAGCCACTGTAGGGTCATGAGTTCATTACTTCCAATATCACATTGGAGGGCTAGCTTTTCATTGGGGATTTTTTTAATAACATTTATTATTTTTTTATTTAAGCTCACCCATAAATCTAATATTTCATCAATCTGTAGCTCTTGATATCCTTGGATTTTTACCCATTCAACTTGATTATATGGAGTTAGTACAAAGGGTTCCTTTTCGTATTGTATTTTAATGAACCTTTGTAGATTATTGATGGCAGAGTCACATAAATGGCCTAATACCTCTTTTTTCGACCACTTTTGAGGCGCTGGTCGTTGCGAAATCTCTAATTCAGACATTTGCCGGAACTCTATCGGCACTTTATTTATCCAACCATTCAATTGATCAATAATATTTTGCATAATTCCCACCCCCTACTTATAAAAGCTTAAATAATAATCGATTAATTTAATGACTTCGTATATCTTTTTATATTCTTTTTCTATTTTATAAGAAATAAACAATACAGCTACATTAAAACTCAATACTGCGAGAGCGACTATTTGGACAAATGAGATACCAATCATGAGCTTTGTATTAATGGCAGAGGCAATGATAGTAATTAACGATAATAGCACACCACATAATGTAATAAAAATCGGCTTTGATCTAATAATTTCATTTGCTTGTAATTTCAAAACATCTAGAAGATATTGAATTTCTTTCAATGTATACTTTTGATCAAAAATCACGAAATAAGACATATAAACATCGTTTGCTATATTTTCATTTAGAATATTTTTATGGATTTTTTTCACTAATCGATCACAAAAATCTTTATCTAAAGCTTTTTTAGGTATGAATAGTTCCTCTTTATTTTCAAAAACATTTGTGCCGGGATGCTTCAAACCCCTCATCCTCTCATACTGGTTTACCAGATTTAATGACCTTATTTAAAATAGAAAACATGTTTATAGTCACCCAAATCTTTCAGATAATTAAAGTATATGAAGGGACAGAAAGGTTGTATGTTATTTTCGACAAAACTTTATTGAAGTTTATTATCTACGAAGTACATTCTAGAAAATGTAAAGAAATACATATAAAAAACCACTTCTTTTACAACGAAGTGGTCGAGACGAGCTAATTGAACTTTATCTTGCTTGATCATCATAATAGGCTTCATTTGCAGCCTTTTTATTCGTACCTCTGAGATAAGCAAAAACTATATCTGGACGTTTCAGTAACATCCAGTCGCCATAATGGTCAAATCGTCTACAAGAAGTTATCATCCCATTTTTAATTGTTCCGTATTTTTTTCCGTTCTTCTTGCCCCATGCTTTTAAACGCTTAGCAAAATCAGCATCCTCTGCCATTAGCATATTCTCATTAAAACCGTTTACTTCCTGAAAGTCTTTTTTATAGCACCAAAAGATTCCCACAGAGATAACTCCGTACTTGAAAAGTAAAGGAACAATTAGCACCATGCTAGAAACAACGATACCTAAGGACATTCTTTCAAAATTACCATTCACGCCTCCTCCAATGTATTGATTAGATGCTAAATGCTTTTCAACTTCAGATAATAAGTGTTCTGTCATTCGAGTATCAGCATCAATTGTAATTAGAATTTCGCCTTTTGCTAAAGCAGCCCCAGCATTTCTAATTTTGGCTAAGTTTTTAGCGCTATTTTCCAATGTCACGCAATTGTAGGACTGTGCAATTTCTTTCGTTTTATCTGTACAACGATTTAGCACTACAATAACTTCAACTTGATCTTTATAAGGTTGTGCAGACTTTGCAATTGACTCTAAACACTCACCGATATATTTTTCTTCATTATGAGCAGGTATTATAACAGAAAATTTCACATTTTCATCAGGAACATCTTTTATAAATGGTGTACTTAACGACATATAAAATCTCCCCTTCATAATTAGTTCTCATTATTTTAATTTAAGTATACATTCATCCCTTTCCCTTAACTATTATATTTTTGGATTTTTATGTCTATTTTGTAGCTAAATGAATTTAATTCTTCTTTAGATACGACATGTGATGATCATTTCTTTTGTTTTATTTTATTCTTCCAACAAAAGAACAGGCTTCTATTTTGCAAACCTTGTTTCTCTGAAATTGTAAATTGCGCCACTTAGCCATATTTCTAAAGAAAGGCCGACTACCTCGGTCAGTGATTTTGGCTTGTTGTAATTAACAAACTAATTTTTAGATAGTTGGATGTTGTGCTAGTCATTAGAGCTTCTCTTTTTGATCTGCTTGAGATGAAAATTGCAGGTATATTTGTGAGGATGATCAATTGCTTGATACAAATGGCTATATAAAGAGTTAATGGATAGTTCATGTAACCATCTGCATTTAGAAGTCATTCATTTACTAACATAATTTTAAATACCCTTTTGACACAGCACACAAAAAAAGTACTGCAATGATTTTTGCAGTACTCTTTAATCGAATTGACTTAGCTTCCGAATGCGAAAATAAGCTCTGTTTCACAAGCTATTTCTCCGTCAACCGTTGCAACCCCACGTCCTTTACCAATGGCACCCTTTAAGCGTGTAATTTCCACTTCAAGACGCAATTGATCACCAGGTTTCACTTGTTTTTTAAAGCGACAGTTATCAATACCTGCCAGTAATCCAAGTCTGCCTTGGTTCCCTTCTTTTGTAAGCATAATAATAGCGCTTACTTGCGCTAATGCTTCAACAATTAATACACCTGGCATTACCGGGTAATTAGGAAAATGTCCATTAAAGAACTCTTCATTTATCGTGACGTTTTTAATGGCTACTGCTCTCTTCCCCTCTTCTAATTCTAATACTCTATCCACTAACAAAAAAGGATAACGATGTAGTAAAACCTCTTGTATTTGTTGAATATCTAGCATCAAAAAACCTCCAATAATTTTATCACCTAATTCTAGCATTAATTATTAGTAGTTGGTACTATTTTTTGTTTGAATTTCTAAATAAAAGCCACATCCTAATTAGATGTGACTGTACTATTTTGTATTAGTAGTCTTCTTTATTGAGTGGCCAAATAGTGGCAGGGACATTTTCATATGGGAAGTTCCTCAAATAATTTGAGGCTGCTCCTCGTGCATCCGCATAAATAATATCTCCCACTATTGGTTCGAATGCAGCTCTCACGTTAATAAAATTGTGTATTTGTTATAACATACACTTACTTCACTATAATTCAATAATATATAACACTATACAAATATCACTGGATTATTTTCCGATTTTTATGAATAATTAGTTCGCTTCTATTTTAGTATTTCATTATCGACAGTTATATAGAAGATAGCATATAATATTTTTTGCATTCATTAAGTTAATCTTATTATTGTCTTACTTGAATGTTTAGTTTATTAGAATAGGATGGGTTAACATGTTATCTTTTATCGCAATAGTTCTTCTCTTATTTTTAATTCCTGGCCCTGCTGTTATCATTACCATTACACAAACGCTGAAAGGTGGTAAAAAGAACGGTATTTTCACTGCATTAGGCATTGGATTAGGTGACTTAGTCCATACGTTAGCAGCTGTCTTAGGGTTATCTGCCATTTTAATGAAATCTGCCACTGCGTTCGAAGTAGTGAAATATATTGGTGTAGCCTATCTTGTTTATCTAGGTATTCAAATGCTACTAACAAAACCACAAAAAATAGAAAAACCAACTGTTGAGCAAAGCCCGGCAAGTACTTCGTTCCGACAAGGTTTTTTAGCGGAGATTTTAAATCCAAAAACCGCATTATTTTTCTTAGCGTTTTTACCACAGTTTGTTCAACATAATGGCCAATCCATCACTGTACAATTATTGGTTTTAGGCATTACTTTTGTTGTGATGAGCGCTTTGTATACGATTTTGTTAGCTATTATTACAAGCTTTATTGGTGAAAAAATCTTTACGAAAACAACAAACAATGGTTCACGTTGGCTTGAAAAGGCTGTTGGTTTTGTTTATATAGGACTAGGCGTTAAATTAGCACTTCAAACTCAAAGTAGATAATAGTTTCTTAGGGAGAATACGATTAAAAACGTGTTCTCTCTTTTTTATTTCTTTAAAGAGGAATTTGGGTAATTTTATCTAATATTATAATTTAAAAAAGAGATAAGGAGAATTTAAATAAATCTCATCGGACGCCCCCTGGAAGCTTTGCTCTGTGCGAAAGCGAAGCGACAGCAAC
>NZ_JBYTDL010000003.1:11425-76624 GCF_058791335.1 Lysinibacillus sp. EB271-A1-10B | reverse complement strand
ACAAATGTTTTATCTGTGCGAAAGCGAAGCGACAGCAACAAATGTTTTATCTGTGCGAAAGCGAAGCGACAGCAACAAATGTTTTATCTGTGCGAAAGCGAAGCGACAGCAACAACGAAGCACCCAGCCGAAACGGAAATCATCCCCTCATTTTGCTGAAGAAGTATGACTTTATTTAATTTGTCACCTTCATTCTCTTTTTTCGATAATTACGATTCAAGTACAAATCCCATTTCAATCCTTACTTCCCTTTTTTCAATATCTTTATTGGAGTAACTTATTAGGTCACATCCAATTAAGTGAAATCCATGTTTTCTGTAAAACTGTATAGCAGGATAATTAGACGTTTGTGTTTCTAAAACGATTGCCCTCACCCCAATTTCTGCTGCTCGCTTTTTGACTAAAGCCATGAGCTTACTACCAATGCCTTGCTGTTGATAGGCTGGATCTATATGAATATCATTAATTCTTAACACATGATGCCACTTCTCATGATTAAAACTAACAATTCCCGTTTCTTCCCCATTAAACTCAACAATATAACATTCCATATCCTCTATATGATCCTCAAAAATTTCTCCTTCCAAATACTTGTGAAAAGGCGTGTCGAAATGTTTTAACGTAAAATCAACTGACCAGCCATTTTCTTGTTCTTTAAAGGAAACATCATAATAATTATTGGAGCTGTATTGATAGATAATTTTTTTGCCTTGTGGGAAATTTTCTTTATATATCCTTTTTATTTGTATCAAGTTGAATCACCCTTTTCACTTATTCTTATAATAGAAAAAACTCTTTAATATAATTGTATTCAAACATTTAACCAGCCTTACGAATGCGATGTTAATGGAAATAACGGTCGTTCTGTCCCGAAATTTATCATCTGCCGAATAAACAATACATCGTCCTCGGTTTCAATTACTTCAGACTCTAGATCAGGACAATCAGGAATAAAGTGAAAAATAATTCTTTTTATATCCGATGTAGTAATGTAGCTTAAAACTTCTATTACATCAATTTTACTGCGACTAACAACATCAAAAAGATGTAATTCCTCACCCTCTTTTTCGAATATTACTATAACGTCTTCGTCTTGGATAAAATAAATTGAATTAGGAAATGCAATAAGAAAATAGAACATAAGTAAACTTTCATTATCTTTCACATCTAAAACCGACGACAATGGAATTCTTTCCTTCGCATACAATTTCAATAAAGATACATCGTTGCTATTTTCAGCATTTAATTTTCGGATCGTGGTGTTTGATTTTTTCTGTAAACGATCAGCATTTAAGAAATATCTACTTTCTTGTACTCGTGAAAACCCAAATTTCGGATAGAAATCTAAGACTGTTTCATTCGCAAATAAATAGATGAAATCGTATTGTTTCTCATATTTATCAATAATGTCATTCATTAATTTCCTTGCTAAACCTTTATGACGATAATCCGGATGCGTCATTACTGTACCAACTTGTATGGCTTTATAATCCTTACCGTTTACAACTACAGTCATTTTACTTATTGATGCATTTGCAATTACCTTTTCTCCATCGATATATGAATAACAACTATACTGATCGTTCCAGCAACCTTTTTCATACCATTGGCTAAAATCTAATCCAAAAACTAGCTTTGCTAATTCATTAAAACTTTCTCTATATTTTTGATTGTCCTTGTAATCATATACTAATTGATAATTTGTCATATTTACGCCTCATTTCTCTATTTTATTAGCTCAAAGTAAGTAATTGAGACATTACCATTTTGCACACCCCCCATAAAGACAAAAAAACCATAAGAAGAAATCCTTCTCATAGTCAAATTTAAATTCAATATAAATTAATACTCCTCAGTGTAATTGTGGCTGTCACTTCGCTGGGCTTTAGCTTCTGTACAAAAAATACTCGTTCGGATTTTGCCTTGACCCTGCTAGAGGCTTATAGGAGATATTAAAAATATATGATTTGAATAGATATGATGACTTCTAATCGCTATTGTGCAAATGGGCGAACTGAAAATAATTAAGGTATACACCTTAATATGCGTTATTGCACTATAAAATTATTTAAAATTTTATTAGCCATTAATAAGTTTCATCATAAATAATCAAAACCCCGTTTCACCATATATTTAACACAACTATACATTTTTCTGGATACTTTTGTAAAGAATAATATTAGCTTTCATTTTTTATGTAAAAGCTTATAGACCTTTACAGTGTCTATAAGCCAGATAGTGCATTATTTATTGTTTTGGTGTGTTTGCGGTAAGTGGATTACTGTTTGCAACTAATTGTACCGGTGTCGTGCCTTCCTGAGAAGACGATGTCATTTGTTGTGCATTGTCTGACATCCCATAGCGTTTCACTACGCCAAAAATAGCTGCGGCACCTAAAAGTCCCCATGCAAAAAATCTCACTGTTGATAGCCTCCTTTATCATTCTGATTATTTTTAAACAGCTTTAGTATTGGAAATCCTCTGCGGTTTATACGGTGTTAACTATTTGAGTTTTTTATTCATTTTACTGATTTTTTTCAAAAATCACAAAATACGGTAAAGTAAAATAATGTAAATTCGTATAGAGGTAGAACATGAATATTAAAGTTGCAACATTAGATAATATTCCGCAAATAGAAATATTATATGAAGAACTGTTTTTAGAGATGTCAAAACTACAACCAAAGTACATAGCTCCAGCAAAACAGGATGTGGAGTTTCTTAGAAACACAATTTCAGAAGAAAAATCGGATATTTTTGTTGCTGAAATAGATAACAATATTGCCGGCTTTTTACTAATTCAAGAATTAACTACTCCTCCTTATTCTTGTATCGTCCAGCATAATTATGCATATATTATGGATGTAATTGTTGGAGGTCAATATCAAAGTAAAAGCATTGGTTCAGAATTGCTACGAGAGGCAAAAAAATGGGTAGAAGAACGTAAATTAGATCATTTAGAGCTAAGTGTCTTAGCAGAAAATAGTGGTGCTCTTGCCTTGTATGAAAGACATGGATTTAAAGAAGCGAGCCTTATTATGTGCTTAGAACTTTAAAAATAAATCGATATTAGAGCCTGCATTAAAAGTAGCAGGCTCTTTAGAAATGTTAACATTCGACCTATGTTATTTTACAACCATTTATTAGTACAAATCTCCATTGTTTTTTATAGAAGCAAGTGTCTTTTCAAATAACTTGGGTTGAATCTCAGGATATGTTAGGTATATTGGTAGACTGCTAAAAAGATTTCTCTTTCACAATCTCCGGATTCACATTATATGTGTACCCATCATCTGCTACTTTCCCTTTTGTATTCACAGGGTTTACTGTAACGGAAGATGTAGTTCCATATTTTGCTTCATACTTACCAGATCCTATTAAATTAATTGTTTCCCCATCTGAATTAGGAGAAATATTTTTTAAATTCTCTTGTGAAACCACCCTTGCAATTTCATTCAATTTCATATTTTCCATATATGCGTTAAAATCTATATTAGGGTATTGAGGAAAAGTATAATATGGACTAGCCGTCACAGTACCTGACGCATTTGCCAAAAGTTTTACATCCCCGTTCATTTTAGCCGTATTTAATATTACAATGACTTCAACAGAAGAATGTGCGGGAACTCGAATATTTTGCGGACTAACTATATACGTATACGATTCACTATTTTCATAACTTGATGTATCAGAAAAATTGTATTCTGTTGACAATTCTATTCCGGTTTCTCCAACAAAAGGTATACTAAATTTAGAAGTGGCTTTTACTCCAAATGAAAATCCATGTGTAGTCGAGTTAGTAACAGTATTCGAAAGGGTTTTAGTAAAGCTTTGCGTCGTTAAAACTTGTTCCATATCCGTGTTATTTGTTAAAGTTTCTCTTCCTACATATACATTTTCTGAACTAGTAATTACAGGTGAGCCATCGGCTTGAACTGAAAATTGATTAAATTTCAAATCATTGTAAATTATTTTCGGATCTTTATCCTCTCGATACGTACCTTCTATCTTGTCAGGATAATATTTATTCAAGTTTTTCACAAAATGATTTACTAAGTTTTCAATTGGTACCTTTGCATCTTCTATTTCATTTTTAGTTTGCATTGCATAAATTTTTTCGCCAGTGTTTTGTGTAGCGCTTACAGAAATTGGTGATGTCATCGCAAACGAAGTACCTATAGAAGTAATGGCTATCAATGCTAAAGTCTTATTTTTCAGATTTTCCATAATATTCCTCCTTTTACATCAATTTATCATATGACACATCTTGACACAAATCTACAAAAAACCTACCTATAATAATACTTGTTTTGTTGCTTTTTCTTTCGTTAATGTACCTGCCTCTGCTTGGTTGAAAATTTCTTGTACTTTTTCTTTAGAAATCTCATCAAAGTTAGCTGGTTTACTAACTTGCCCTTTCACATATTCACTACCTCCAATAATTTCGGTTGGGACTTCGGCAGCAAACGCAGCTCCAAAAGTTGAAAGTGCAAATACAGCACCTAGAGTAGTAGCAGCTAATTTTTTCCTCTTTTTCATAGTTTTCAATCTCCCTTTAAAGTATTTTGTCTTACAGTCTTAATTGTATAGGCGTTATCTGTAGTTACTATGAAGATTATCTGAAGATTACCTGGAGATTTTGGAGTATCTGGAGTATTTTCCCGAAAATATTTTATCTCTGTCAGTAAATCGTGGTAGATTTGAGTACTAACATTAATTCAATTTTCTACAATTTTTAATGATAACACCACCTGTTATATCAATATATAGAAAAAATATCCCGTTTTGTTTTACTTAAGACTTCCATTTTCTCAATTCTCAATCGCGACTTTGTTTTAACATGTTTTATATCATTTTAGAAGTATAGATGTTCATAGCACTTCCGCCAATTTCTTACTCAAGTATCTTTTGAAGTTGCGGGTACTAAGCTTTTTCTATTCAAAAGTAAAAAATTGTCTCAAATAAAATCTGAGACAATTTATATATTTAAATGTACTTTTTAGTTATTTCCTTATCCATTTAGGTATAGTAGCTACAAACTGTATGCCATTTTCTGTATTTTCCATTGTATAGATGATCGAAAGAGATTCAAAAACTTGTTTCACAATATATAAACCTAGCCCACTTCCACCTGTATTCCTATTTCTGGATTTTTCGATTCGATAAAAAGGCTCGAATAATTGTTGAATTTCCTCTTCCTTAATTTTAACACCTGTATTAATTACTTTTATTTGAATCTGATTTTCTTTTCGAAGCCTAGTTACTTCAATAAATACTGTTTCTCCATGCGGTGAATACGTAACTGCATTATGAATTATGTTTTTAAAGGCTTTTTCTAATAAATCACGATCTGTACGTACACTCATGTAAGGAGAAATTTGTTTTACTATTTTAATGTCTTTTTCAGAAGCAAAAAAAACAAGATCTTTCGTTATTGAATCAACTAATTCTAAAAGGTCGACTTCTTCCAATTGCAGTTTAGTGGTATCTTGTTCTAGTTTAGACATACTCAAAATTTCGCGAACGAGCTGTTCCATTCTTTCAATAATTTTGTGGTTTTTTTCTAAATAGAAGTCACGATTTTGATAAGGGCCGATATTATAAATCATCCCTTCTAAATATCCTTTCATAACCGTGAGAGGAGTTTTTAATTCATGTGCAACAGTAGCGAAAAATTCCCTACGTTTTGTTTCGATTTTTCTTTCTCTTTCGATATCATCTTTTAATTGTTCATTTGCTATTTGTAAATCAATCATTGTTTGTTGCAAATTATTCGACATCTCATTCAAGCTATTGGACAGTTCCTCTAATTCGTCATTTGAACGGACTACGATGCTTTCGGAAAAATTCAGGTTTGCCATCTTTTGCGCACCCTCATTTATATAAATGAGCGGTTTTGTAATGAACCTTGAATATAAATAGGCACTCCCTAATCCAATACACACTACAATGATACTTATATAAGGAAGAAAACGTACTAAAACCTGTGACGCTTCATCAATAGGTTGAAATGTCGCGAATACAGTAACTGTTAAATTACTTTCATCTAGGAATTGAATCGGCAAAGTAACAAAAAATGCATTCCATAGAGTTTCTTCATTCTGTATTAATGCTGTTTTTGCAGTAAGATTTGATGATTGCGTAGTTCCCTGCATCATGAAAATAGGTGAATATATAATAGTTTCTTCTTTAGTTCGCAGATAAATATTAGCATTGTTATTTTTGATGTAGTTGTCAAAAAGCGGTATCGCATTGTTTAATGTTAAATTCTTAGCATTCTGGATTATTTCCTCTATTCCCGATTGGAGCTGATTGGTTTTATATTGTTCATAAAATGTTGGAAGGAAAAAGTATAAAGTTAAATAAATCAAGACTGCAAAAGATAACAATATGAGAGACATGACCATAAAGAGCTTATAGGTTATTTTTTTCATCTTCATGATGTTTACAATCCTATTCATCGAAATTCCCCCTAAGATCAACATATTTTAATTTTCACCTGTCTATCCTAAGGGGGAATATACGTTATTGATAACTAGTCATTGCTGCCTGAAAGTGAATCTGACGGACTAAAGTATCCTAAAAGTTTTATTACTAATGGAATTAATTATCTTAGAGTATTCTCCTAACACATCAAAGAAATTTAATTAGGAGATGTAGAACCCGATGTAGAACCTTGTATCATATCTTCTTCTGGATTAGATGAATATGGATCCCACTCTGGTGTTTGTTCACCCGGTTTTGTTGTGAACTCCTCCCACTGTTCTGGTGTCATTTCTCCTCTTGGATTTGGAGATTCCCACTGACGCTGATCAGGTGTAACTTCTTCTGAATATGTGTTATTATTTTGGTCCATATTGATTTCACTTTGATCCAGGTTTCCATCTAAATTCATCAAATTCGCAAATAAACCAATTGCTATTCCGATAGATACTAAACCAATGGATGCTGCTATTTTCGTCCACATTATTTCCACTCCAATTTTATATTTGACTTCTATTCCAACTACATTTTTACAAACTATTCCTTTTTCAGATTCTTACAAACCAAATTTCGTTTTTCAAGATACACTACCTTATCAGATTGTTTAGCAACTTCCTGGGAATGAGTGACAACGATAATACATTTATTTTCTTTATGAGCTAGCTCTTTAAACAAATTGACAATTTCATCCGAAGTATTCTCGTCTAGATTACCGGTCGGTTCATCCGCAATTAATAAATCTACCTCACAAGACAATGCACGAGCAATGGCTACACGCTGTTGCTGACCGCCACTAAGCTGTAAAACCTTTCTTTTTGCTTCGGTTTCCGACAAGCCAACCATTTCTAATAACTCAAGCGCTCTTTTCTTCTTATCATTTATGTTAACTCCTGTAATTTCCATTGCCGTCACGACATTTTGAAGAGCCGTCATATACGTAATGAGATTATATGATTGGAAGATGATCGAAACATATTTATTTCGATATTTATCTAAACCAATTTTCCGTATATCTTTTCCTTTGTAAAGTACATGTCCTTCTTTTGGGTTATCTAATCCACTTGCTAAACTAAGTGCGGTTGTTTTTCCTGAACCGGATGGACCTAAAATGCTATAGAAACATCCTGTTTCAAAGGTGAAATTTACATTCTCTAATAAAGTATTCTTCTTATTATTACTTTGATAATAGTAAAATAGATTTTTAAATTGTAATATAGTGTCCATGTGACTCCTCCTACTCATCTTTTAATAGTATTTCTTTTGGATTTAAACGAAGAATTGACAACGCTGGAAGAAGTGTTGATAAAATCGCAATTAATAGCCCTAACCCACCTAAATTCAACACATCTTGTGATGATATACTGACATCAATATTGTCGATAGGATCCACATCTTTTTCTGGACTATTCATACTTCCAAACGAGAACCCTAAAGTATTTGATTCTTGTTGTTGATCTTCGGCAGCAATCACTTCTTGCTGTAATAAACTGTCGCCCATTTTTTGAGACACTGTTTTACCTGTAATGATAGAAAGACCAAATGCTAGTACAGCTATACATAGTACTTCTACTAACAGTTGTCCTATTAATTTTCTCTTTTTTTCACCGATTGCCAATAGAATACCTAATTCCTTGCGTCGCTCTTTTATGGTCAACATAATAATAAGACCTAATATAATGGATCCTGCAATGGATACTAAATAAACAATCATTTTGGAAGTAGCGGCAATATTCTCGATAGGGCCTACCATTTTTTGATATAAAGCATCATGCGCATCTAGCTTAAATAAATCAAAATCAATAGTTGTTTTCTTTGCCTCTGCTTTAAAATCCTGAATATTCTCTGGATCATTTAAGTAGTAAATTGCTTCGTTTATAGATACACCCTTTTTATCACTTTCTTCAGACATTTCTTTCGTCGCGTCATAAGTAGTATATAATTTGTTAGATGGATGCATTATAGCTTGTAACCTTTCATCGAAGTCGGTTATCCTGGAATTTTTGTATATCCCTATTATTTCCAACTCAACCTCTGATGTTTCATGAGGTGATTTAATCTTTAACTTATCACCAACTTGAAGCTCGTTTTCTTCGGCTAACCGTTTTTCAATCAGAACTACTTTCTTATTCACATCCTCTGATTCAATTGAACGACCGTCAATAATTTCATTCGTCCCATCTGTAAATTCTTGTAATAAATCAGAACTTTTTACACCTTCGATAAATGTATTAGGCATTTTCATATTTCCAGAGTGACTGCCACCTACTGCTCCACTTATCCCTTCGTCACCGTTGTCACCGTTGTCACCATTAATAGGCGTGAAATCACCTGCTACAAGCATGTCACTTTTAAGATAGTTGTAGTCTATTACATAGGGTGACTTCGCTAACTGGTCCGCTTCATCAGCGAAAAGCTCAGGGTGTTGTATTTTTCCATTTGGATTCTCTTGTCGCTGTTTCGCCACATTTTCCATAAGCTTCTCTTCGTCCATTCTAAGACTCACGTCAACACCTAATGTTTGTCTAGCGTGATCATTCGCCTTTTGTGAAACATTTTGAATAGCGAAACCCGCTAATACTAAATTGGAAACTACTAAAAATACAGTAAATAATATTAGCGATTTTCCTTTCCTTGCTTTAACACTTAAAAATGCTCGTTTGATAAAATTCATTTTCCTTACCTCCTTGATAGCTATAATATATAGGAGTAATGTGTAGTTTATATGGAGATACTGCGAAGTGTATCTAGAGATATACGGGAGTTAATGTGGATCAATCTCCGAACTTTATTTTTGAAGAAATGATTATTTTATATTAAAAAAGAAGCAATTCCCCCACCAAATGGCTTATTGATGGAGGAATTGCGTGCTGTAAATTTTATATTCAATTATTTTAGTTCTTTACAGAAATAGTTTAAATTAGACAAGAAACACTTTTGTTTCTATGATTACTAGTTTTTTCGAATCTGTAATTTCTGTTATTTTAGCCTATAAGTAAATTATGTAGGGGACTTTAATTTAGTGAGTGACTTGATTTAAAGTGAACTATAGATGATTGTTCATCAATTATTTTCATTTGTTACTGTATAACTATCCCCATAGAAAAAACACCTCCACGTTGATCTGATAAAGTGCAATATTCCCGATCAACGAAAGGTGTTTTTATTTGTTCTTGTTTTTAGGTCAGTGTAATGCTACACATAGTGATGAAATTTATGCTAAATTTTCGTTATTTTTAAAGTAATTTTTCATTTTGTCTGTATCGAAACGGCCTTCCCATTTCGCCATAACTAATGACGCAAGTGAGTTACCAATTACGTTAACGACTGTACGTCCCATATCAAGGATACGATCGATACCTGCGATGAATGCTAAACCTTCAAGTGGAATGCCGACAGTACCTAAAGTTGCTAGAAGTACAACGAATGATACTCCTGGAACACCTGCAATCCCTTTAGATGTAACCATTAATACAAGCATTAACGTAATTTGTTCACCAATACTTAGGTGAATACCGTACATTTGAGCAATAAATAATGCAGCAATAGCTTGGTACAGGGTTGAACCATCTAAGTTAAAGGAGTAACCGGTTGGAATAACAAAGGATACGATATCCTTTGGAGCACCTAATTTCTCCATTTTCAACATAATTCGTGGTAACACAGCCTCAGAACTTGCTGTTGAGAACGCTAAAATCAGCTCATCTTTTAGTACTTTAATTAAGAAGAGGATGCTGACACCTGCGAATTTTGCAACAAGCGCAAGAACGACAAATATAAAGAATAGCATTGTTGCGTAAACAAGTATAGCAAGTTTAGCCAGTGGTATCAGAGAAGCGAATCCATATTTGGAAACGGTTACACCGATTAAACCAAATACCCCAAGCGGAGCGAATTTCATGACAAGGTTTGTTACCCAGAACATAGCGTCTGCTACCCCTTGGAAGAAGTCTAATACTGGTTTTCCTCGTTCGCCAATGGCAGCAACCCCTAAACCAAAAATAACTGAGAAGAAGATGATAGCAAGCATGTCGCCTTCACCCATTGACTGAATGATATTTGTGGGTACAATGCCTACAATAATATCAAACGGTCCTTCATGCTGTACTTCTTCTGTAGTTGTAACGTATTTCGAAATATCTCCTTGAGAGAGCTCGTTCATGTTCAGACCTGCGCCAGGTTGGAATATGTTTGCGGAAAGTAAACCAACAACAATTGCTACTGTTGTAATAATTTCAAAGTAAATAATTGATTTCCCGCCCAATCGTCCAAGCTGTTTCATGTCTCCAGTACCAGCTACACCAACGATTAAAGTCGAAATAATAATCGGCACAACAATCATTTTAATGAGATGAAGGAAAATATCGCCTAAAGGTTGTAAATATGTTTCGATTTTCGGGCTTCCGTAAAAGATACCACCAACAATAATCCCTAAAATCAAACCGACTAAAATTTGAGTCGCTAAACTGATTCTAAATTTCTTCTTCAAAACTTTCGTACCTCCTAGTATTAATTTTTTTGGTTCGTGCCTTATCGTACAAGTTACTTATAAAATCCGACAAAATCCGATGAAAAATTAATTAATTTTTAAGAAATATCTGAATATATCATCCAACAAATTCCTTATTATCGTAAGTATCGCGCGCATATACTATTAAATCCTTTTACTTATAATCCGCTTTATTTTTACCAAACTAAAATATATTCATCGATTTAGGGGAGAGAAAATAATGTGTAGAATGATTAGGTGCTTTTTTCTATTAATTGGAACACTACCATGTTGGGATTCGATAGAACCCCAGAGAATGTATTAAGTTAATGGGCTCGGAGTGGGTTTTAAAGCTGCTTAGTATGAGGTTTATCTACAATTAATTAACTTTAAAAATATAGCCAAATCTGACACCCCTTCTGTTCTAGAAGCGCCTGCAGAGATTGGAAATGCTAAAGGAGACACAGCAGAAGAAGCTATTTTTGAATTATATCGTTCCGTTGATCAAGAAGTTAAATGGGGGCATATAACCCATTTGATATTTACAGAGGAATCTTTAAAACACGAGGACGCTTTCTCAATTATCGATACTTTCTTACGATTTAGAGAAACATGATATCAGACAAATGTCCACTTTACCCAAGAGCCCTAAATGAAATTCCTTTAATAACACCTTTTTAAATAAACCACTGATAACAAGCTAAGCTATGAAACTGCAAGGAGGATTGAATTTGAGTGTATTTATTATTTTAATACATTATAGATAGTGCTATTTTCCTATCCACTAATTGTTATTATTGTAAGTCAAATAAAAAGTCGATTCCTTAATTTATGGAATCGACTTTTTATTTGGTACTTTGGCTGGTAAATTCCCCCCCCTTTTAACAGGTGGGACATTTACAATAAGAAAAGAAATTTTGACAAATTCGGACCATTTCACTTCATATACTTATCACATTACCCATAAAGTCCTGATTTAGGCGAAACTAGAAAAGGGTAGAAACCATATGTAAATGCGCTTCATTCTGGATTGTAATGTTTAAATCTTTAATAACGTTGCTACTTTATTAACAAACCTGTAGAAGTGACTTCATAAACTACTTTTTCCCCAAAACTTTCTTGTTCACCATTGTCTATTTTCATAATAGTAGCCCTGTGTCCCCCCTCTAGATGTGTCAATTCTATTTTGTCGCCTACTTTCACTGGTACCTTTTGTGATTCCGCATTCTGGTGTTTGTTTCCATAAATATCTTTATTGTATATCACTTGTCCAGATGAATTCTGCACTATTATGCTTGCATATGTTTTATCAAAGTAATGATGTGGTACACCTGCATTTAAATTGATTTGTATTTCTTCAGTCAATTTATTCAAGTTCACATTTGCAAACTCAAAATCTCCAATACCCTTCAGCGACCATGTAAATTGGTTACCATCCAAAGTTTTTGCTTCTGGTAATTTTTCTACCTTCTTTAGACCCTCTACGGTAACTTTGTAGATGCCTTTTTCTTCAAAGCTTTCTTGTTTTCCATTATCTACATTTGTAATCGTAGCCCGTTCTCCACCTTCAAGATGTGTCAACTCAATATAATCTCCTTCATTTACGGACACTCTTTCTTGTTCTGCATTCTGTTTTTTATTCCCATATATATCTTTCTTATATACTTCTACTCCAGCTAGATTTTGTACTTTTAAACTCGCATATATTTTATCAAAGTAGTGATGTGGCACACCTGCTTTTAGATCAACTTGCATTTCTCCTGTCGATTTATTCAAATTTACCTTTGCAAATTCAAAATCTCCAATTCCTTTCAACGACCAGGCAAATTGGTTACCATCTAAAATGTTGCCAGATTCTGATGTATCCGGTTTAATTGGATTAGAATCGGTACTTTTCCAAATTTCAGCTGTTAAGATTGGATACCCTAGAGCCGCTACCTTTTGGATCGTATCATTATTTGGTCGCAATCCCCATTTTTCAAAAAATGGAATTAAATTTTGTTGAGCTGCTTTAGAGGCTTCAATCATAAATAATTGTTTCTTGTCTTCATTATTTTTAGGTAACATACTATCAGACATATTTCTATACGATTGATGCAATTTAGGATAAAATTCTTCTCCATACGCCAGATGTAATTGCCATAGCATAGCAAGTTTAACAAAAAGATCACTAATCTCGTCATAATTTTTATTCTGCTGTTCTAAGTAGCTAAAAGCCTTTGGATAAACACCTTCTCTCTCTAATCTGGTTGGATGACCAAATGCTTTTTCTACTGCAAGACTATAAATATTGTTTTGAACCTCTGTCATATTATAAAATGCCCAAGGATTTTGTTGTCTCATATGCCCCGCCTCATGCCACGGGCCCCATCCATCATTTATAAATTTATTAATATTTAAGATATGTTGGATTGCGTCTCCTACATATGCAGTTCTATAAGGATATGCATACATAAAATAATCTAGAGAATTATTATCCTCAACATAGTGTAGATAATGTTTATCTACTTGTTCTTCAGATAATCCAGATATTTTATCTTGAATTCTAGTAGCTTCATCTAACTTTTTCAATAGTTGAGTAGGATCTGTGTTAGAGCCTATCAAATATTTTTTAACACGTGCTGGGCTAGCAGTTATCAATACACGCTCCCCTTTTAATTCAACCGTATGTGCATTTGGATATTGATTAAGCATATCTATTAAATCTTGTTTTGTATGCTTTCCGAGTTCATAGAGAGGGGTAGCCGTTCCGCCTGATGTTATTGTTGTTTGAATGGTGCCTCCTTGTTGTTTATTGTAAAAATAAATCATCCCACCATTTGGAGACTGAATAGTGTTTGAACCAGATTTTAATGTAAAGGATTTTATTTTTGAATCTTCTCTCCATGAAGCATCATATGAATAAGTTCCAATGTATGCATCGATATTTTGATTTCCTGCTACTTGAATGATTATTTGTTCATTAGGCCTAGCGTATATCCCAGTCGGTTCATAAGGACTGAATGATCTATCTCTTCTTTCGCTTTTTTGGAATTTCGCGATATCCCCTTTTCCTGGAACTGCAAACTTCCGATTTTCCACTGCCACTGATTTTTCGTTTTTTAACACGTTAGATACATTCTGTTGCTGTGTTTGTTCTTCCGCAAAGGCTTCTAATGAAGGCGTTATTCCGGTAGCAAACATAGAAAATAGAGCAGTTGACATCACTAAATTTTTTGTTTTTTGTTTTTGTCTTCTTTTCATCATATATCTCTCCTACTATTTATTTAATTACATAAGTAATCCTATTACTTATATATCCATAGTATCTTTTGACACATTTTTTAACAATTCCGCCATAAATATACCAATATCAACACATTATTAATCATTTATTCTCTTAATTCATTATACAAATCAAATAAACATATCAATAAACACTTCGAATAGCAATATTGATATAAAATCAAGGAAAAAACTATATTAATTGTCATAATTTGTTCATTTTATAAGTCATCATTCAACCTCATATATGAAACGTAAATAGCCGAACATTTACGTCCTTTGGATGCTATCAGGCAAATCTATGCGAGGGGTAAAGAAACAATTAAACATATTTTTGCGGAAGTTTGCTTTTACTGCCATGAATTTGAAAAAGCTAGCTGATTATTTCGGAATGCGAATCTTCAACTAAACCAGCTAATAGGTTGTCAATATCTATATGTAAAATGGCACTTTTCTTTATATTATACTGTTTTTGGACAAACCAAATAATCCCTCCAAGTGTTTTGTGGAATTATTTTCATCTAATGGTCAATTTTAAGATAAATCAAGGAAAACTTCTTTCCTCTTTAATAAAGCATATAGCCATTGAAGAAGTTTATTAATACAAGCAACTAACGCAACTTTTGAAGGTTTTCCTTCTGACCGTCAATCGGATTACTAAACGGTTCTAGTAGGCTAAGGCACAGTTTATATTTAACTGTTTTTGTGTGGAATAAGAAGCTCTAGAAATAAAAAACTCAAAGAGTTTTATGACAAGAGTTGTCGCTGTGAATTTTCCTGAAATGGCAATGTTAGCGGAAAAGGGACAATTCCTTTTAAGAATTGTCCCCTTTAATTGAATTACTATTAACTGGTGGTGTTCAATAATTTAAAATAACCTTCATCGTTTTATCAATGCAGATAATTCGCCCTCAAAAACTTTTTCTTCCTTATCATTGAAAGTAGATAACAATACCGTTAGGATACCCATTTCATTCTTTGTTGCTTTCTTATCTATAACCTTTACAATGATATGTAGTTCATCATCAGGATACACCGGCTTTATAAATCTAATATTATTCATTCTTGTTCCTGCAATAACATCCTCACCATATTTACCTTCTTCAACCCATAGCTTAAATGAAATAGCTAGTTATGTATCCCAGAAGCAATGATTCCATTAAAACTTCCCTGATTTGCTTTTTCCTCATCTAAATGCATATATTGGGGGTCAAACTCACCTGCAAACCTCATAATATCCTCTTTTGTTAATTTGTATGGTTTAGTTTCGAACACATCTCCAATTGTAAATTCATCTAACTTCATAAAAACACCTCTTAAATATTAATTAATACGATTACTTAGTCTATTCTAACACCTACTATTAATGGTTAGTATTACTTTTCAACAGTTCTTAGAGTTACCTTCTTCTATTGAGTTTTTATAATTGGTATTTATAATTCTTGATGTGAGCAACCTACTAATACTAATCCGCAAATTGTGATGAATCCTTAAATTTTTTTCACGCAATATCCCTTTTTATTGTTAAACGTTTATTTTTCATTTTTTGTTTCAAAAGAAATTTTTATCATCGCCTTTTCCGTTATATTCTAAGTGTAATTGCACAATCTAAAACGTAACAAACAATAACGGAGGTTGTAGCAATGAAAAAATTCTTGTACTTAGGGGCACTGACTGCGTTCTTACTAACCGCCTGTTCCTCTCACGATGAAGCTCCAGCTAGTGAACAAGCAGAAGCAAAGGAGAAAACCGTTTTTGCAGAAACAAAAGAAAATTTTGAGAAAAGTTATCTATATGAAGCGGAAGATCCGTTTACAAAATGATTTGCTGAAGACAGATGACTAATTAAAGTTATCTGTTCTTGTTTTTATAAAATCCATTATAAAAGATACGTCACAATGGAAACTTTCTATTGGATTCAAGTACCTGACAAAGACGATTCATCCTATCATGTGGATGTAGGTTTGCATACATTAGGCTCCTTAGCTTAGACGGAAATAAGATAGTGGACAATATTTCACCATCGATTCCTGCATTCTACTGTTTTGATTATTATGTAAAAAACCAACAAAAAATATGTCTGAATGTTGTTGGACTATTTTAGGTGAGGTATATTTTAAAATAACTTTATAACTTAAATAACACTTCCTGTATCTATCCTTCTTTTTATTTATCTTTTCCTTACTCTCTCCTTAATTAAAGAAAAAATCCTGCAGAAACAGGATTTTAAATGGACAGTATATTTATATAACTACCCCCCATTATGAAATGGGGGGTGGCACCTATTGAATGTTCTTATTTTACCAACAGTTCACGCTTAAATTGCTTTGATTTTTCTTTCTTTTTAAGAACTACAAACGATATGGTTGTACCATGCTTTGGCTTACTTTTAATTTGAAGTCCTTTACCGTAATGTTGTTTTAAGCGAAGATCTGTATTAAGCAATCCAATGCCAGTTGAAGTCTCCGATTTTCTTTCAAGTAAACGTTCCATCGTAGCTTCATCCATTCCAGTACCATTATCTGACACAGAGATCTCAATATACGTGTCGAAATCTTCAATGCTAATATGAATATTCCCGCCACTTTCACGGGGCAATATCCCATGTTTCAAAGCATTTTCAATTAATGGTTGGATGGTCAGTGATGGTATCATGACGTCTGTGGAAACGTTCAGATTCCACGTTACGTTTATCCGCTCCCCGAAACGTTCCTTATGAATGTATAAATAAGATCGAACAAGATTTACTTCGTCCTCCAGTGGAACAAGCTCATCAATATTTTGAAACTTAAAGGATTCCCTTAAAAAATCACTTAGTGCTTCAAGTAGCTTACTAGTACGCTCGATATCAATTTCACTTAACGTGATAATCGCATTTAATGTGTTGAATAAAAAATGGGGCTGTATCTGAGCCTGAAGCCATGCTGCCTCCATTCGAAGCCGTTGTTGTGCAGATTGTTTAACGTCGGTTAGTGCTTTTACTCTTGATCTTAGCTCTAAAGCGTCCACTGGTTTTGTGACGTAATCATTCGCACCAGATAAGAAACCATTTTTAATGTCTTGCGGCTGACTTCTTGCTGTGAGAAGTAAAACTGGTAGTTCAGTTATTGAAAATTGCTGACGAATTGTACGTACTAATTCGTACCCAGACATATTTGGCATCATTACGTCTGATATGACTAAATCCCACTCTTGTGACATTAATATTTCGAGAGCTTTATTACCGCTTGTAACAGATACTAAGTCGTATTTTTCTATGGAAAGTATTGTTTCGATAACTCTTAAGTTAACTGGATCATCATCGACAACCAATACTCTAGGTCGATTCGCTTCCATGATTGAATGATTTTCAATACGATCATCAAATGGATTTGCAGGAGTCACTACCGCTGATACTTCGTTCACATCTGATAGCGGTGCTACATTTGTTTGCTCATCCGTTCCGTCAGATATTGGTAGGGTAAACGTAAATTCTGACCCTTTCCCTACAGCTGATTTTACCCGTAATGTTCCTCCATGTAGTTCAACCAAACGTTTACTAATACTTAGTCCTAGCCCAAATCCGCCTTCTATCATTGCCTCCTTACTATAGGTACCCTGCTCATAAGGTTCAAATATACGTTCAATGGTTTTCTCATCGATTCCAATACCAGTATCCGAAATCACAATTTCCGCCATATCATTTCTTACATGACCAGAGATCTTTACTTCACCTTCGTTCGTGTATTTCACCGCATTATGAAGTAAATTGAAAACAATTTGAATCACTCTATTTTCATCAGCCAATACTTTCGGGAAATCTTTAGGGATTTGATTCAATAACTGAATCTGTTTTCCGTCACTCATAACATAGAGCATATCTAATACACCCGATACAACTGCGTGAATCGAAACAGTTCTAAACTTTAGTTTAAGATTATTTTCTTTTAAACTCATGACATCTAGTAAATCATTTAACATAAGTGACATACGACTTCCTACAGACAGCACTGTTTCTAAATCCTTGACACTTTTGTCACTGAGTACACGTTCTTCTCTTTCCAAAACAGCTTTAGATATGTTAAGGATCCCATGAAGTGGATTTCGTAATTCATGAGAAGTATTAGCAAGAAATTCATCCTTTAACTTATCAGTCTTTTGGAGCTTGGTTGCAAGTTCTTTCGTATCTGAATAAACCCTAGCATATCCTTTAAACCACAAAATAGCCAAACAAGTCATCGTTATAATTAGATCAATTGGATACATAATCACTTTTACTCCAAAAATGAGAAGAAGACCATCCCAAATAAGATTATTACTAAATGCTAAAGTGGCAAGAAGTAAAACAATATTACTTCTAATCTCTTTAATAGATTTTTGCATTACTGTTAGGATCGTTATAACCAATGCGATTGCTATTATAATAATATAAACGACTTGATTAAATAGTATATAGCGTGTAGGTAGTAAGATTGTCAATAAAGAGGTTATACCACAGATAATACTAAACCAACTTATATATTTTCTCACATGTTGTGGCAACCAATGTTTTATGCATTGAAGTAGTGAAAAGCCTATCCCTACCATAACAAGATGAGCTAATTTAAAGCCCCAGTCGTAGTTAATCAAAAACCAATAAGATAATAATTTGTCATCGCTTCCTAATAAGTAATAATTCATAATGCACATTGATAACAGAGAAAAGTAAAGTAATCTTCTATCTTCCATGCTTCCTACAAAAAATAAAATGATGGAATAGATCGCATGTATTAAAAAAACTATTGCAACTAGTTGTTGCATAGCTATCGACAATTGCGTTTCCCTACCTAATATATCTTCTTTTCCTAATTTAATGGAGCGAGAAATTCCACCGCCACGAGGATCCTTAAAGTTAGAAGCCTGAACAATAATTTCGATTTCATTATGACCGTTTGATTCAAAGGAAGCAGTATATGGAACGTTTTTGGCAATTGTATTTTCTGCATTCTCCCCTATTTCACCTGATTTTGCTAACCGTCGTCCATTTACATATAGTTCTGAGGAACTCCGAACGCTGGGAACTCGTATACTGAAGGTTATTTTTTCTTCCGGATTGACCAGTAATTTTAATCGATAAGAACCGTAACCATAAGGACTCGTCTCTTCCTCTTGTAAAGCAGAATTCCACCTATTAGGAACCTGTATGTATGTAGATTGAACCTTTTTAAATTCTAAGTGTTTTTCTTCATTAATCAACCAATTATTAGGATAAAACTCCCACTCTCCATCGAGTGTAATGGCATGTTCATCATTAAAATTCCAATTCCTTAAATCCATTTGCCCTTTTACAGCATGTGGTTGATCTGAATTATTAAATAATTCCAACCATAAAACTCGTGAGCCTGTTAGAAAGATAATAAACACGCAAACGATGAGAACAATTTTTCTTTTTTTCATCAAAATAATTGTCAAAAGGTAATTTGTGGTTTATTACCACAAGCCCTTAGGCCAAACTGCACCTCCTACGATATATTATCCTAACATGCCAAATTTTACAATGTTGCAAGATTATCATGTCGATAATAGTTTAATAGGTGGTTTAATAAAAGCTGATATATTTATGCTACACTTACTTCCATTTTATCGAAAAGAAGGTGTTCCATTAGATGTTAAAAGAAAGAACCGGGTCATGAAGCGTCCACCCAGTTCAAATTAAGTTATACGTATATTTCCCCTATATTACATAAGCTTTAACTGTTTCAGTGCGTATTCTGTAGTCATTGTAATATTTTCTGGAATTTCATTTATTGAAAACCACTGCACTTTCTCTAAAGCATACGGTTCTCTATTTTCTACTTCACCGTTCGTAATATGAGCAGAGAAAGTAGGCGCTACATAATGAACATCTTCTGAATGTATAATATGGTTGGTCACACATACCAATTGTGTAATTTCGATGTCCACTCCAAGCTCTTCTTTTATTTCACGTATAATCGCATTTTCTATTGTTTCCATATAGTCAACTTTGCCACCCGGTAAGCTCCAACTGCCTGCTTCAGGTGCTTTTTTACGTAAAACGAGTAAAACTTTGTTAGTCTTATCTAGAATAACTGCCCCAACGCCAACTTTTGGTGATTTCACTTTCTCCATTTGTATTTCCTCCTATAATAGCTAGCCGCTATCCAATGTATATAACTTCAATTTGATATGTAATATATGTAGTGTGAATGGTTACTTACGAAGGTCATATACTCCGCTAAGTAGTAGATGCCATCTTCATAACTATAATACTCGTAAAATTTAATGTAAAAATATAGGGAGAATTATTTCTAACTATATTCCATTATTTATTTTTACAAGTTAGATGATTACCATCTCTCCTTTTTACTGCTTTACGTATTATATATTGTAGAAAGGAGGGAGTAATTATGAGTTGTTCAAGCAATGGTTACGGCTCAGGGTCTACTTTTGCCCTAATTGTTGTATTATTCATCCTTTTAATTATCGTTGGCGCTACTTTCATTAGTTACTAATAAACGACACCGCCAATATCTCTATTGCTCATATTTTTCCTAGAGTAATACTAATTTATCCCTATACCTTCTTTATGAATGACTAAGGGTCACCTTCCTCCAGTGACCCTTTTTTATACTTACATTCTATTTAATTAGAGAAAAAATATTAGTGTCATACGGAACACCGTTTTGGTGCATATAATTTCTTAATATCCCTTCCTTTTCAAAGCCTAATTTGGTTAATAGTTTATTTGAAGCTTCATTTTCAGTAAAAACAATAGCTCCAATACGCAATAAATCCATCTCTTGAAAGCCAAATGATAGGACTCTATTAACAGCCTCCTGTGCATACCCTTTTCCCCAGCTCTCAGGAAAAAGTGCATAGCTGATTTCAGCTCTTTTATGCTCAGTCGACCACTCTTGAAAACCGATAGTGCCAATAATACCTTCTTGTCCTTTTAATGAAATTCCCCATTTAATTCCACGTTTTTCATCATAATTCTTTGAAAAATTTTTAATTATTTGTTTAACCTGCTCTATATTTGTTAAAGGATTCTGCCCATAGTGGCGTAATACATCAGGATTTGAAAAACAGTTTAATACTTCTTGGGCGTCATGTTCAGTAAGTTCTCTTAACACTAATCGTTCAGTATCTAAAATAGGAAACATCTTCTTCACTCCATTTCCAAATAAGTTATCTTAGATTCTATACAAAAATGGTGAGTATTGGTACCGATTTTTTAGATAGAACAATACTTTTTTATCAACAAATGTAAAAATATAGATTTATATAGATAGATTATGAAATGGTCTTTCCAATCAATTGAGCAACTTCATCCTTAACTTGCAGTGCTGAACCCTTTTATCAATCATTGAGGATTAATTCCCCCATTCATAAAGGTAATTGGCCCTGAGTTCGTTACTCTGTAAAACATAGTATACATTTAAAAAAGAAGTATCCTAGTGCGCCCGTGAAGACACCTCTATAAATGTAACTGATCAGTATTCGATTGTACGATTAGCTTGATGAGGTGGGAAATCCTACATTCAATTAACGTGTTCGAAAAAACTAAGTAGATGTGAATGCCGTAAATCACACTTTTAATAAAGGCTGCGACGTTGTTACAGCGTTTGATAAAATATACTACCTTTTCTTTATACAAGAAGGAGGGAGCTGCATTGAATTATTCATCTTATGGATCAGGGACGAATTTCGCCTTTGCTATTGTTCTATTCATTCTTTTGATTATTGCCGGTATTGGCTTGGTGTATTTATTAAGAACATTAATATGGAGCGGTGCGTCGCATTAATCCTAATCGCTCAGTATATATTCTGTTTTGAACCACTTTGTTGGTGTTTAACTTTAACATAAAGCATTAAAATGGGATAACAGACAATTGACATGTAATGTTTGTCTCCATTCTAGGGCTTGCGTGTATGAATAGAACCAATAACGGAAGTCCTTTTTTATGTTTTAAAATTCTTCATTGGAATGTACTAACCCTTGTCTCACGCTTCCTAATAGACGATTAAAATACTTCGATTCTACGATAATTGAATTAATACTTTTCATTTCCTCAATAAACATTTGTTTTTTCTTTCACTTCATTTATAAACTGTCCTTTTATTACGTGGAATATCATGAAAAGAACCATACTTTGCATCACTAAGAAATTTTCCTCTGTACATATAAGGCTATTCATTGAGGAGCCTATTTCACATTCCAGTTTACTTACTATTATTAAATCTCTTACAACTTAAAATTCTAACCAGGATGACTTGTTTTCTATATATGTCAACTATTCATAGTCAGATGGAGCCATTTTATTCATGTTCAAAGTTGTTCTTCAGATTCGATTTCAAATAATAAATACAAAAAGACCAGAACTCATTTTATTAATGAATGGCTGGTCCTCTGACAAGATTACATGCATATATTACTTCATTATTCTATACACTTTCTAGACAAACCGTAAACAACACTTGATCTTGTACTATTTGGAAGGTTTAGATTACAACCACCTGTTCTCGAAGCTCGGTTTTTAAAGTCTACAAATATACAATACATCCTCTTTCTTCTAATACCTCTATCCAACTAGGGACACTCAATTGATGATTCCATCTTAAATCTAGACGTTCTAAATCTTTGATATCCATTAGGGATATAGGTAACTCTAAAAGTTGATTACTTCTCAAGTCTATTTCCAACAAATTTTGTAAATCACCTATATCTTCAGGCAATTTTTTTAATTGATTATGTCTCAAATTCAACCGTCTTAATTTTTTACATTTATTTAAAGAATGTGGTATATCTTCTAATTGATTTTCTTCTAAATCTAAAACTCGTAATAAAGCTAATTCTCCAAATTTCTCAGGAAGAGATGTAATTTGATTATTTTTCAAATGTAATTCTCTTAAATTAGTTAAACTACCTATTCTATTTGGCAACTCTGTTAATTGATTATTCATTACACGTAGCTCTACTAGTTTGGTTAAATTTCCAATTTCCTCGGGCAATTTTTTTAAACTATTATCACTTAAATTTAAATATTTCACTTTTGTCAGTTGACCGATTTCACGTGGAATTGATTGCAATTTATTGTTATGAAAATACAAATAATCTTCCATATTTATAAGGTGACCAATTTCGGGAGGAATACGGTCTATGGCATTATGCCCTACATCTAACATTCTAAGCTCTGTTAAATTCATTATTTTTGAAGGCATCTGGCAAATCTTATTGACAGAGATGTTCAATATCTCCATACTAGCCATCTCAAATATTTTTTCAGGTATTTTTATTAATCATTATCAAAAAGATTTAATTCTTTTATTTCATTTATTAGTTCTTCCTCTATGATAGGCAAAGTTTGTAAATTCTTCTGTGATAAGTTTATTTTCATGCTCTTTCCTCCCACTTCAATCTCAAAATCTTAACTTGTTATTCTTCTTTAGAATAGAACAAGTGTTTCAGATTTACAAGTAGTCGATGTGAGAAATCGATTTCTTCATGGCGTAATTGTAGCTGTCCCTCCGAAGACCTTTGATGCTGCCGCTACGTTTACATAAGGCTTTCGTCCAGTAACACTTTACAGGTCATTTAGCGATATCGTATTTTAGATGCGATAATTTTAGACTACCATCCTATAGGAACTCTTTTCCGATTCCATGACACTCGCTGAAAGAAGTTAAATAAAAATAGTTCGTTGAAACTGACGATGGAACACCGTATTTCCTTCTTGAGGTATACCTAAATCGTTAATACCCCAAGTATTTACAATACATGGATCACTTGGGATAACAGGGTCACCAGGAAAGAAAGGAATGACTGGATCACTTGGCAATGTCACCAGTACTTCATAACATGGATCAGTGGGTAGCCAAGGATTTTGCGGAGTTGCATGAACGACAAGTAGTTTTTTTGCTGGAATAGTAAAAATAAGAGGCACTGGCGTTTAAAAAGTGAAGGCTGCGATTCTCCACATAAGAAAGCTTCTTTTGGCATCTCTTCTTGAGCACAATTTTGCCAATCTAATACCGATACAGTTACTGTTTGTGGTGCGTCTGTTTTATTTAAAAGTGTGACAACAATCGTCTCTGTAGCTGGATTTCTCCATATTGCTCCTGTCGTAAAATTACTTGGAACAGGAAAGCTATTTTGACAAATTGGACAAGAAGATACTTTATTTGATCGAAATACATTTTTACAATCACAATTGCAGGAAGTATTCATCATTGTCTTACCTCTTTTCAATCGATAGATAATAATACTAGAATATGATAAATCATTTATAGGGTTTAGGTTATTCGTACATAGGCTGTAGTATATAAATAACAAGACTATTAAGTGCTTTACCCAATTCTGCTTATGAATAATATCAATATATTTTTCTTATTATTATTTTCCTATACATCCCATTGAGCATGAGGGGCGTATCTTCTTCCACTACTATATTTTCAGGCGACATTTCTTCAAAACTCTCTGTTGTAACTTATGTAATGCAAAAAAGGCATCAAGAAACCTTGATACCTTTTTTACACATCTTTAGTTATCCACGACCAGCCTGGAATTCAGGATATAAAGTCATTCCACCATCCGCAAATAGAGTAGTACCTGTTACATAACTAGCCTGTGATGAAGCAAGCCATACTGCGACTGCAGCGATTTCTTCTGGCTTTCCGATATATCCCATCGGCACCATGCTTTCAACATCGGCACGTTTGGCTGGATCAGCAAATTTCTCAGCATTTATAGGCGTATTGATTGCTCCTGGTCCAATGTTATTGACACGAATTCCCTTTGGCGCATATTCTAAGGCTAATGTTTCTGTCATTAACTTAATGCCCCCTTTACTAGCGGCATAATGCACAAACAACGGCCAAGGAATTACCTCATGCACACTGGACATATTGATAACTGTTCCTTTAATGTCATTTTCGACGTAATATTTAATGGCTTCTCGACTTCCTAAAAACGCACCCGTTAAATTTGTACTAATGACTCTATTCCAATCACTTAACGGCATTTCATGAGAAGCGACTGGGTTTTCTATACCTGCATTATTAATCATCACATCGAGTGTTCCAAACTCTTTTATAGCTGTTTGAACGAGATTAATGACATCCGCTTCAACTGTAACATCACCTTGTACAGCAATGGCCTCCCCACCAGCTTTTTTAACCTCTTCCACTACAGCATTTACATCCGCTTCATTGGAACGATAATTAATAACTACTTTCGCTTTTTCCTCTCCAAAGCGAATGCCCATTGCTTTTCCTAGCCCCGTTGCAGCGCCTGTGATGACAACAACTTTCCCTTCTAAATCTGGATACATACAAGATCCTCCTTTTTATCTTTTCGCAATTCCTAACATAATTCCAGCAGCGACTATAAAAACAATCCCGATAATAATGGCGATGAATTGTTTTTTTGTTTTTTTCTCACCTAATATAAAAATTCCACCTAAAGTAGCGATGACAATCCCCATTTGAGAAAGAGAAAAACTAGTTGCGACGCCTACACGCGGCTGTGATATAAATAAAAACATATTTCCGGCAGCCCATATTAAACCAGGAATAATATTACGAATCGCATATTTATTAAATGGTTTATGCTTAAATGTTAATAAAACTCCACCTATTACCATCCCGATTGCTTGTGGCAATAAAGCAGACCATCCACTTACATTAAATAAACGTACTATTACCACATATACTAAATAACCAAAAGTTGAAACAAGTAAAATTAAAATCCCTTTTTTCAAATTGCTTCCGTGATCTTCTTTTTTCTCTTCTGGATTAGGAAGTGATGTGAGAACAATACCAATGATGATACTAATAAGTGCAAGAACACCTAATATAACCGACATTGTTGTCGACCATTCATGAAACACGATTACGCCAAATAAAGTCGTTGCTACCAATTGCATCCCTGTTGAAATGGGCATTGTTTTGGAAACCCCAATTAAATCAATACTTTTTAATTGGTTTACCTGACCTAATGCCCAAAAAAGACCTGATACAATTCCGACTCCAAACACTAGTGGGGATAACTCAGGCTTTACAAAAAAGTAAATACCTATAGAGAAAATAAGTGCACCAAATGTTGTTCCAAGTACTTGACTATACGGTCCACCACCGAGCTTGACGTTAAATAATACAATACTTCCCCAAAAGAGAGCTGGTAACAACGCTAGGATGATATCCATTTTTAAATCTTTCACCTCTCTAAACGCTTTAATTGATTTAACAAAACATCTATAATACTTTTTTATGTTGCGCCTAGTGAAACTTTTTATACTTTATTTAAAACCACCTTTGAAGTTGGTTTAATTTGTTATGTAATACTTCCACTTTCGTCACACAAAATAGACCAAGATGGCCATTAAGCTATCTTGGTCTTATAGAAATCCCTATTTGCATGGTGCATTTTTCACATTATTATTTATAATTTAATTCCTAAGGCAATCCACTATACAAAAGAGTTATTTCATCATAATAATAGTATACAGCTAATTTTTTAGCTTACACCGCCTTGTTACTGAGGGTCACTCCTATACAGTGGCCCTTTTTTTAAAAGTAAATTAAGAAATAATTAATTTCCAAAAATTATAATGTTAAGATACTTTTTGTTGGATAAATACCTTCCCCACTTTCTAAATCGATACATATTATAGATGTAGAAAGGAGGAATGCATCATGGGATGGTTCAGTGGCAATTATAACAACAATTGTTGCTACGGAGGTTATAGCTATGGAGGTGGCAATAACGGTTCAACATTTGTTTTAATTGTTGTTCTGTTCATTCTTTTAATTATTGTCGGCGCTACATTCATGTATTAATCTTTTAATAATTATTTTGAGCTATTAAAATAATAAAGCGTGTTTGCTTTAAGCCTTACACCTCTTCATTAAAGGTCACTTTCACAGAGTGACCTTTTTAACTATTTAACTATTTAACTATTTAACTCAAGTATACTTTGCTTAATGATCCAATTTGTCCATACTTCCCCAGCAATCATCAAAAAATTTCTATACCAACAATTTTTCTTTACATTTTATTCATAAGTATTGTCAGCACTAGCTAAATTTATTATTAAATACTAAGTTATCCCTATACCTTCATTAAGCGGATCACTTTCCTCCAATGATCCGTTCAATATAAACCTTAACAATCGTGAAAAAGGAACGATCACCCTTATAAAGATCTTGTCGTTTCTTGTTTAGTAATAGCGTGGGTTCGGATAGGGCTGTTGTGGGTATTGGTGATGATGGTGGTGGTGTTGTTGGTGATGGTGGTGTGGATAGCGCTGATGCGTTGGGTAGTAATGCATTGGGTAGAAATGATGGGATGGATAGTGATGGCTCGGATAAAAATGAGTTGGCGAAACCGGGTAATATGGATGTCTGCCACCATGTTGTCCCCCACGACCATCATGCCTGTAATCGTATTGCATATTTTTTCCTCCTTTCGATATCGATATAGGTTATGCTATTTAAGGATTATCAGTCTACGCAAATGCCTATATGCTCCCCCAAAATGCGCCCTCTTCTACCAACATACAAAAGAACAGTTATCATTCCCTCCTATTTTTCGATATTCCATCTAATTCGGAGAAATCCATAGCGCGCAGCTTAAATCCACTGGCATAAGTTACCGTTCTTAGTAAAAATCAAAACCCCACATATTTTTCCATTCTCCTCCCAAAACGCCGCTCTATCTATGTTACAATTTCACTGTAGAAAGAAGGACGTTTGAGGAGTGAAATACATGACCAATAAAAAATGTAAGAGATGTGGAAATACCCAATTTACAGAAGCTACAGACGCCAAGTAAAGTTTCATGTAAGGGGGCAAATAAAATATATACATTTTGTTTAAATTGCGGTGAAGTTGATTCTATTCGTATAGATAATACAACCATTTTTAAAAAATAAAAATCTATTATCACCTATCAAAATTATTAGCCCTTCAGCATTAGTGCTTGTGTGTAGAACTCCATACATACTAGTCCTTTTATTTTGTGTTTAGGTATTGAGGTACCTCTACTTTATAAGAGCAATCGCAGGGTTATCTTACTTCAATATTTGTGAAGTGATGTAGTTTCTCTACCTCTACAATTTGGGATAATTTAACGAGAATATCTGGTTTCAACTCATTCACTTGTGCCAAAGGGAGCCAACTAATTTTTTGACTACTGGAATCCTGTCCGTTATAGTTAGGCTGAATTGGAATTTGACCACGGTAAATAAATAAAATCTCGTGAAAATAATCCTTATCGTGGAAGAAGTTTTCGATTACCGCAAATAATTTCTGGGTACCTAGTTGCACTCCCGTTTCTTCCAATATCTCACGCTCGATTGCCTCAATACTAGTTTCTCTTAACTGTACTCTTCCTCCTGGCAAAGAAATTGACCCGTCAGGAAATTGACTTACTAATAGGTTGTCGTCGTGAACAATCCATGCTGCAACCCGAATGTTCAGCTTTCCTGCGTTCATTTTTACTGTTAAATCTTCAGACATTTGTGTTCCTCCAATCACAATTATTTTAGTTTATTACCTCATGTTGACGTAACATGAGATAATAAAATCAGGCCTCATAATTTTCTCTTTCACTAGACTTACGAGAAAAGCAGAGTAATGATTAAATTTTAAAATGCAATGTCACATTGTACACTATTATATTACTCAACTAATTCAACAGTGAGTGTAGTAACAGCCATTGGTGCCGTACCTTGTACTTTTCCGTTATAACCGACTTTTACTTTATCACCAACTTTAAATGTTTCGTCGGGATTCTTTGCAAGATTTACATAAACAATTCCGTAAACCGCATTATTTTCTGATTCAGTTACATATACTACGGCTTTCCGATCGTTTACCATCTCCTCAATTACCCCTACAAAAGTAGCCTTCACTTCACTTTTACACATAACTAACAAACTGCAAAATAGAAGAAGCGTGATGAATAAACTAATTGTCTTTTTCAAAATAGAATCCTCCTTTTATTTACCTTTTAAATCCTAAATAACGCAGTGTTGCTAGTCCCAAAGGAATTACTTAGTAGAAAATGAAATAACACATACAAAAATCCACCCATTTCTGAGTGGACTACTATTACCATACTTCCTTAGATCATTTACGCTGTCGCAAAAACTAGAATTATATTTGCTTAATTCTACGGGGAATTCTAAATCCTAAAGCTATAGCTGCACCTATACAACTTGACAGACATCCTATGATCAAATACATCGAAAGAGGTGATTCACCAATTAGAACAGAAGCTATACCCCCAATTACCGGAAATAAAGCTACCATGTACCCGCTTTTTGCAGCGCCTATTCTTTCAACAAGCTTTAAATAAAATAGCCACGCTAGGAAAGAAGCGATCAATGTTAAGTACAATAAAGCTGATATGTATGTTATTGATGTAGGGATTATGATCTTTTGCCCCTGGAACAATACAATGACTGACATTAAAATACTCCCTATAGTAAAGCCAATAGCATTCGAATAAATAGGGTCAATCTTTCCTCTGGCATTCCTTGCAGAACTTACATCACCAATAGCAGTAAGTACTGTACCTAAAAGAGCAATCAAAATACCTTTTAAAACATCTAAGCTAGAAAAACTACTTAAAGAAGGATAAATGAGGACACAAACACCCACCACTCCTAACACCCCTCCAAACAAAAAACGAGGATGTAGTTGCTCTTTTAAGAAAATCCGAAGAGCTAGCGGAGTCAATATCACTTTTAAAGAAAAGATTAATGTTACAATTGCTGCTGAGCTCAATATTGTTGCGTAGTATAAGCATAAATAACTTAAAGCAAAATTACATACACCAAACACCATGATAAAAGGTATATCTTTACGTGTTGGCTTCCCTTTTGGCTTAAGAAACAATACTAGTGCAATAAATAAAAATGCAGTAATAACTAATCGATAAGTCAAGGATAATTCTAAGCTCACTGGCGTTCCTTGAATTTTCACTGCAATAAAATTAAGACCCCAAACTATTAAACAAAATACATACATTAGATTTGTCACGATATTTACTATACCTTCTGTCGTTCTTTAATTGACGAAATATCGAAAGAGAATATTCAATAATTATAGGAAATAATTCTCTCCCCTTGAAATCACCGCCTAATATATAGTATCATCGCATATCATCTTTGTAAAAAGGTTTCTTCCATATCCTCATCTATTTCATTAGATTTCTTGAAGCTATCGTATTTAATCCAATAAAATTAGAAATAAAGATTCAGGATCCCCCCTATCAATCTTGTCTTACATACCTTCACCTTATCACAATACAACAGTAGGGTCCGTTCTTCACCGATTGATTAAATAAAATTCTGAATAATTCGAAAATAATATATATTATGTTAATATGCAGTGAGATTAATATGGATAAACAATAGAAAGGAACAAAGTACAATGAATATTGAATGCACGCGATATCGAGTGAAACAAGGTAAAACGGAAAAAGTAAATGAGTGGTTAGCTTTCTTGAATGAAAATATGGAAGATGTTCTAGTTACTCTTGAAGGCGAGAAAATGTACGTTGAAACAATTTTTCGTGAAGTATTAAATGGCGAAGAATATTTGTATTGGTATGTTGTTCAAGGGTCAGGTGGAATTGATGTTGATGACTCAGAACATTGGATTGATAAAAAACATATTGAATACTGGGATGATTGTATTGATAAAACCTTTAAACCTGTAGATTTACAAACTGAAGTAGTGATGATTCCTGAAAAAGTACGAAATTCTATGAATTAAACACTTTCTTAAACAAATGAAAATTTGAGTTTAAAAAGATAAGGACTTGCGTTTAGGATTGCATTTCAAATCTGCAAGTCCCTTTGTGTGGATTCCTAAATCTCTCTATAACTCCTCAAATAATGCCGAAGCAACGATGTAAATGATGCCACTACTCTTGGTTTAACGCCTCTACAGTAGACTTTTTACCGTTCATTAAGATTACACCATTTACCTTTCCTCATCCGCTCACTTTCTGCTATGCTACTCCTTAATGGATTGGAGGATACTCTTATGAAGAAAACTGTTACTTTTGCGGTTGATACTAAATATAAAGATAGAATACAAGAAACGTTTACTTTAGAAGAATTAGGTATTGATGAGAATATGGGCACAGAAGAACTTAAAAAGAAAATAGAACATATTTTTAAGGCTTGGGTTAGTTCTAGACTCGATATTTCCTACAGTATCGTAATGGACATGGATTGCGAATAGACATCCTATTTTTTTAATTTAACAGAGCTATTCGAAACACAAATGCAACAAGAATTGTCATTCATGCCTAATCTCAACATTACAAATCAAGCTTTACTGTCTTAATGAAAAGCTTTTAAATCGATTGTTCTAATAATGATGATAAATCTTTTTATTATGCGTTCTATCGATTTAATTTGTTCGATATCTTTTTCGGGAACTGTTGAAAAATGTCCTTTTGCAACCGACTAGCCTTCCCAAATTACATACCTTCTAATACATCTTGTTTTTTAAATTGCAAAAAGGCAGTTGAAATTCAGATTCAACCGAATTTTCAACTACCTTTTTTATTTGTTCTTTACCTCTAAAAACTAGAGATTATCAAGGACTAGTAGGAGGAGTAAGTCCGTAAAGAACAGGAGTAACTACAGTACTACCAGCTCCAAGGCGGACTTGTTGAACTTGCAGTACTTTTACTGTAAGATCCAGAACAATTTTTTCACGCAATGTGCTGAAAGTACCTTCAGGTGATGCCATAATTGGTGAAAAATCAAGTTCAAAGAAGTTTGCAGCGACTAACTCGCCAAATGGTTGTTCATTGTATTTAACGAGATTTTGGAAGAAAGCCTTATCCAAGCGAGCATCCATTTGAGTACGTTCATTCAGGAAGTTCGCTTCGGCAAACTCGGAAATTCCTAAAATTGGAGTAGTACCTCCAGGTGTTTGTGGGAAGAATAGTTCTGTAAAGCCAGAAAACGGAACATCCGCAATTCTATCTTGTAGCGCTCCATTACATGCCGCTGAAGCATATTCAATATTTTTACGAATATGTCCTGCTACAAATAATTTAGCTCTTGTTACCCTAAAAAAGTCAGTATTATCAATACGTGCAAATCTAACAGGTACTAATTTAACTTGATTTAGGAATACATGTTTTTTCACTCTTTTGATTTCAGTTGCAGCAGGATTCAGCGTAATATCTGATTCCACAACTATTTGAAGTGTTGGTTCTGCAAGTACAACTGGAATTTTAATAGTTGGAGCTGTAACCGGTGTAGCGATTAGTGGAGTAGCCTCACTACCTAATGGTACTAGTTCAGTTGATGTTACTGGACAAGGTGCTATTTGATTTAGATTTTCTAATTGATCACTCAAAAAAATTCCTCTTTTCATTTTTTAGTATTAGAGAGCGCTCTCTATATTGCTAGGATATGTCTCAATTAAATCTATGTATGGATGTGTATACTAGTTATTCTCAAATATTTTAAAAATGAATTTTTAAAAGATAAGAATTGAGCATCAAAGTTCAAAATCACCTGGTTTTAATTGTATAGTTAATCAACGTTTAGCCATTTCCGTGCGCTTTTGTTATTACTCCATTTATTTACAACGTTTTTTAGTGAACTTCGCTAGCGTTAGGAATTTCACTATATTGTATACTAAAAATTTCAACCTTCTACACAAGCACAAAAACAACAAAATAGACAAATGCTACAGGAACTGCATAAGAAGATATACCTTTTAAACTCCATTTGTCCTCATCAGTTGACCAAAGGAAAATAAACAATGTTATCATGCTAATCCCGAAAGCGGTCGTAATAATATTTAATAATCCAATAATCCCCATCCCCTTTTCTATCCAACACATTAATATATTCTTAATAAATTAGGCCCATGCTAATCGCTTGGCTGTTTCGTCAATTAATGCATTGCGTTTACGTAGCACCTTACTCATATTGTTCAGTTAATGATTACAATTTCGCTTGTATCTACAAAAAAATGAAACTTTTATAACCCTCTTCCGTAAATACATAAATAACCAATTCAATGGAGGTGCTTAAATGAAAGATATTTTCAAAGGAATTCTAGCAGTAATCATAGCCTTAGCTATATGGGATGGAATTAAATACATATGGAATCTTTTTGTTTAAACACCGATAAAACAGCCGATTTTTGGTTGTTTTATCGGTTTGAACAAATTGTACAACGGTGGATGGAGGTTTATGTATGTGTCGATTTAGCAGTAAAGTCTAGAAATAATTATGAATTGTGTTTGCAAGGTGTCATTCTTAAATTTATTAATAAAATGAAACCATTTCATATTGTAATTTTTTTAAAAAGAACAACACAGCGTTAAATGGTAAATACATAGTATTGAAAAGTATTTTTTCCAAAGCTATTGATCGGGGAGTTATTCAAGAAAATCCAATGAAAGGAGTCAAGCTTCCATACGTTGAAAAAAGACATCGTGAAAGTTAGTTAAAACAACTATTCTTAATTCTGGATCAAATTTTTCCAAAAGGACACCTATGCTTGATAATGAAATCAATCCAATACACCTGTTATTTGTGAAAAGTAATGGATTCCCTTTACACCCAAATAGCATGTCCAATAAATAGAAAGAAATTGTGGCAAGATTTAACTTCATATATGATACGTAAAAATGTAATTTTAAAATCATTCAAGAACAACTCAGGCATATTGATACAAAACAAACACTTTATACCTACAGTCATTTAACTGAGCGTGACAAAATAAAAAAGTCCTTAAAACGTTGATAAATCAACTATTCAGTATCTTGCTGTTCGGGAACTGTAAGAAAATCTTTAATATTCTTGCTTCAGTCGGTTTTTATTCAGCTAAACCCCATAATTTAATAATTCAATCACACTAAATTGGTGAATCTGTAGTTAAAAACCACATAGCTAATAAAATCAACCAAATTACAACTATCACTATAACTAAACGTTTCATACTCAAGCCCCCTTTCAAACCATATCTCCACTAATCAGTTCTGTTATTTTAATTATACCTCTTACAAAAAAGTATTTGGATATAATTCCATATATTTCATTCGCTTCAGCTGATTTTGTATGTTTGTTCCCTATTCATTTTCAGTTATTCATCTAACAGAACAGTTTAGTTAAACAAACAATTGTAACTTTATTCCACTTTCTTCGTCTAAATTATTATGAAGTTTGATTGTACCAATCTTATTGAATTCATAGGAGGGTAATAGTTTGAAAACTTTTTATCATAGTTTTATAATGTGGATCCCTTTTGGATTGTTATTTTCCTTTGCAGCATTTGGATTAGACATAGTAGAAGGAAATAAAAATATAACGTCTGCATATGCACTTATTTATTTGTTCATCGCGGCATCTTTTACGTTTATTTTATATCCTATTTCATTTTTACCACTAACATTCGTCTTAAGTAAGTTTGTAGAATCCTTACTGTTTAGAGTTCTAATATTCACCTTTTTAAGTGGAGTAATAGGAGCGTTTGCTTTTAAAAAAATATATGATTTTCTTTTTATAGAGGAATATAATTTAAGCATTATTCCTTCGATTCTCATTTTTGGTATTGCAGGTTTACTCTATGCTTTAGTAGAAAATTCCTTCAAGAAAAATATAAAATTTGTTTAAACTAAAGTAGGCTTTATTTAAGATTAGGACTTTTGTATATGATTAATTTCCATATATGCAAGTCCTTTTTTATGCTTCCTAAACTCTGGTTTGTAGTAAATTAAAAGCCCATTAGGCTCTGAGTTATTCAGTCACCTAACAGGCAATTAATATAAGACTTTAAATGTTAGTCCCTTTGAAATTTATTCCAAACTTCAAATCAGATAAGACTACTCTTGAATAGCCGTTTCAAGTGCAACAACGATCATGTCATTGAATGTAGTTTGACGTTCTTCAGATGTTGTTACTTCACCAGTTAGAATGTGGTCACTTACTGTTAAGATAGAAAGTGCTTTACGGCCGTATTTTGCAGCTAATGTGTAAAGTGCTGCTGATTCCATTTCTACAGCAAGTACGCCGTATTTAGCTAATTTTTCATTTTGGTGCTCATCAGAATAGAATAAATCTGCTGTAAAGATATTACCCACTTGTAAGTTTAAACCAGCATCTTTACCTGCATTGTATGCTTTTAATAATAAATCAAAGTCAGAGATCGGTGCGAAATCGATAGCGCCACCCCAAATGATTTGGTTCATACGTGTATCAGATGTTGCTGCTTGCGCTAAAATAACGTCACGTACTTTTACATCTTTTTGAATTGCACCACAAGTACCTACGCGGATTAATTTTTGAACATCATATTCTTGCATTAATTCTGTAGCGTAAATCGAAATTGAAGGCACACCCATACCAGTTCCTTGAACAGAAATACGTTTACCTTTATACGTACCTGTATAACCAAACATGTTACGAACTTCGTTATAGCAAGTAACATCTTCTAAAAATGTTTCAGCAATGTACTTTGCACGTAATGGATCTCCTGGAAGTAAAATTGTGTCAGCGATTTCGCCTTTTTTTGCATTAATATGAATACTCATACTGCAATCCCTCTTTTCTGTCAGTTATCACTATAAATAATACTGTGTTTCTCGTATTTTCGCAACGCTAGACGTCTAGCAACTTGAAATAAATTTTATTGTTTTCACTTATATCACGCGAGATCTACGTATAATGACCACAACTCATCAAATACTTCTATTTTTAAGTTATCTGTGGCGTAAGATTCAATATATGAAGAAAGCTCATCAAAGTCCATGCTCTGCTTCGGAAAATTATGCTCACTGAACACTTCCTCTGCAAATCGCACCTTCGGATCTGACCAATCTCCACCTCTGAATGTTAGTACATACAAATAAAAGCTCTTTTTCATACTTAAATCCCCTTTTTACTCATCTGCTTTCCGCTAGTTTATCAAAAAATACCTTCTTAGTCACAATAATATCGATTAAGTATTATCTCCACTATAACTAGTGGCACAAATCGGACTTTCCTCACAGAAAAATAATACGCACAACTTATCTGAAAAGTTAAAATTATTAGAAAAAAGGGATAGGAATACCTACAAAAATAAGGTAAAATTTAAACCAACCACTCAAAAGTTGGAAGGTGATGACAATCAAAAACTCTCACAAACACAGTAAACTCGTAAAGAAACGCCCATCTTTCTTTAAAAATATCTTTTCAAAAAAGAAAAAAGATGATTTAGAAAATGATAGGCATAATATCCCTCCTATCAAAGAAAAACGACAACGTTATTACCATTTAATTCGAGGCAAAGTACTTATTATATTTTCTCTCCTCATTATTATAAATGGAACAATGGGTTTATTATCGTATATCAATATTGAAAATCTGCAAGGACAAATGAAGGATTTTACTGAGAAAAATGTTCAAGAACAATTAACTGTTAACCAACTTGCGTATGAAATTGCGAGGCTCACCAATTTAGAACAAGCCTATTTAATTACCGGGAACGGGAACTTCGCTACTTCTTATAAAATGAAAATTGATACCATCGATAAAAAAATGAAGACCTTAGAAAAACAGTTTACAGAAAGAGAGCTAGAGTTAGGTCATATACAGGCGATCAATCAATATTATAAAAATTACCTTGAGTATTCTAGTAAGGTTATGACAATGCGTGATGAACTCGGTCTTGAACAAGCTCGTAAACTTATGATGGATGGTGCTGGAGAATCGATGAAGGCGTATATTGATAAAAATATCGAGTCCATTAATGAGGTTATGGATGCTGCAAATAAAGCGAAACTAGATAAGCTTAACAAGCAAGTTACACTATCTATTACTTCTTTCTTCATCATTTCAATACTTGGACTTATTGTCATTATTATTTTTGGTTATATGTTATTTAAATCATTAAGAAACAATACACAAGCTATTAACGATTCCATTCTCGATATTGCACGGGCTGGCGGAGACTTGACACGACGAGTTAAAGTTCGTAATCATGACGAGTTTTCAACGATTGCCACTTCAACTAATACACTAATTGAATCAATATCTAATTTGATGAAACGTGTCAGTAATCTAGCGGACCATGTTTCAAGTAGTAGCCAAGAGCTAATGTCTTTAGCCGACGAAAACGCCCGTACTATACAAAATATTGCAGATGCTACGGCTGATATCGCATCTGATAGCGAAAACACGATTTCAAGTATGACGAACGCGCAACAAAAAATGAGTGATCTTGAGCATTCTGTGCAACAGTTAAATGAGCAAGCAACTGCTGTTCAGCGTGCATCATTGGCTATGCAGCAAGCTGCTAATGACGGCAGTCGCTCCGTTCAACAATCTTCGTTTGTCATGCAAGCTATAGAAGAAACGATGGTAAATCGAGTACAACCTAAAATTCAAGCTCTTGGTCAAAATTCAGATGAAATCACATCGATTATTGGCACAATTACTGCTATTTCTGAGCAGACAAATCTATTAGCATTAAACGCTGCCATTGAAGCTGCGCGCGCTGGTGAACATGGTAAAGGCTTTGCGGTCGTAGCAGATGAAGTAAGAAAGTTAGCGGAGCAATCGAAAAAAGCGGCAAGTGAAGTAAAAGGTATTGTAACGTTCATTCAACAAGAAGTGCAATCTATGGTTGCCATAAATGATAGTGCCGTTAAAGATGTCATTCGTGGTGTAGAAGTAACGAATGAAACAACATCTGCTTTACAAAATATATTACTTCAAACAGAGCATTCAACAGGTATTCTATCGGAAATGATGACGCAGATTGAAAATACATTAACGTATAGTCATGGCGTGACAATGACATTTATCGAGGTAGATGCTATTGCTCAAAAAACTGCGAATAGTACGGAAACAAGTGCCACTGCTGCCATGCAAGGTTCTGCTTCTATGCATGAGATTAATGCTTCTGTTATTGAGTTAGCTAAACAAGCTGACGATTTACGCAATGTTGTAAATACATTTAAAATTTAAATGCTCATAATGAAATTATAAAAATAAGGTACTCCTAATGCTATAGGAATGCCTTGTTTTTATGATTCATTTGTTTCATTTCTTTTATAATATTTATTCATAATTCTATTTAATGTCTTTCTAGTTCTCATTATTGCTTCTTCACTTGGTTCATTTAGTTGATAACATTGAACCGTATATTTCCCTATTTTTAGTATTAAAGGTTCTTTCATGTTATTTTTACTCACCCTCAACCACCCCTACACAAATCATCTCAAAATTCTCAATATTTTTCACTATTTCATCATCACTAGAATGATAGTGGTTCCCCTATTCTTTTATTTATATAAAGCCCTTCTATTTTAATTAAAACAGCCCATTTCGGTACGTAATTGCGTACCAAATTAATTGCATATGGTATCTTTTTCTATATAGTCAATATAATTAGGATAGGAGCTATGGCGAGTAGAATCAAGGTAAAAATTCATGAATTAGTCACTCAAAGAGGAATTTCATTAAGAGAATTATCTCGATTAACAGATATACGCCATGCTACTTTAAGTGAATTAGCTAATCAAGAAAGACAAAATATTAACTTTAACCATATCGAGAAAATCGCTGACACTTTAGAGCTAGATGATATTAGGGAAATCATTGATCTTATAGAAATCAAAGACAAATAAAGTCGCCTTTTGGCGACTTTATTTGTTCTGATTCAATTTTTTTATTATATTAATTGGCTATGTTAAAGTAATGGTTTGATTTACAACGTTAAGGAATCGGCTTCATATGCTTCAAAACATGCGCCAGTACAATCATCCCATACCATTGAATAAACTTTCATTTCTATAACTCCCCCGAACATACCTACTTCATTGAAAGGTTAGTAGAAGTAATTAACAGTTAAATAATCCCTCTCCTTAAACAACTATTTACTCTATCGCTCATTATAATTATAGATTTTTAACTCTTTATGTAAATCACGCATCATCTTCCCAAGTGGCTTTGTTCTAATGCACTCTTCCGTAATCTCAGGACCAAAAATAATCTTTTTAATTTCTATATCCGTCAGATTAAATCCAGCTTCCGCTAGCACCTCTATTAACTCCTGCTTTTGTGTGCTATTGTACATCTGCTCCTTCTCTATTAAATCTAGTACCTCAGTGCCATGTATTTGATAAGCTTCATTGATTCTCATTTCTTTAATATTGTGTCCCAAAGTTCCCTTGGTAGTTATGATAACATTCATGTCTAATAAAGTATTACCATCATAAGAGAAAGTTATGTCTTCATCCCAGTTTATAGTATCATCAAAAGGTGAAGCAAATACACCTGGTTTTTCACTTTTAATTCTGTTGCAGTTGCCACAGACAGGAACGAGATTGTACAAACTGATTGCAAATAAAGGAAATTTTGCCTTGTTGAAGAAATGATCTAATTGTGCACCCGAAACATTTTCTGCCCTACAGTTAATGTAATCCCTGTTGCAATAAGGACAGACGGTCAGACCAGTATTTTTAACAATTCTGACACGCATAGATGCACCTTTTTTAATTGAACTGGCAAGTTTTATGTAGGAATCGTGAATAGTCTTATACTCTTTTCTTAAAGGTGGATTTACTTTATTCGATTTGCGATAACACTGTATTTTCATGTTACTCATCGTATTCTCAGTTATATATTCCTCTGCTTTTTTTAGTTTTTCGAATGGAGCAAGAATCAATTCCTTAAAACATTCATTTGCGTTACCAGTAAAAAAGTCATTTGGCAAAAATTGTTTACAGCTATCAACAATTTTCTCTCGGATAGAAATGTCTATTTTTCTGGTAACTGCATCCCAATACTCTTCTTCAAATACTGTTGAATAAGGTTCGAGTTGAATCATGATTTCACCTGCCCTTCTTGTAATACTTCGATTTCACGCTCAATCTCAGCCTTCTTTCTTAATAATCTTTCCATTTCAGATATTTTACCTAACTTCGATTCATTGAGCGTGTCTAATAATTTTTCTCTATAGATTGGTTCACCTATTTTACCAATTAACCAACTTATTTTTTCGTAATAATCCTTAGGTTCTATTTGTTCGCCAAAGTATCCACTTAGTTCTTTACCAATATCAACCATATTTTCTTTATTATTAATTCCATCTTTTTTTATGAACAGCAACCATTTCATAATATTCTCAATCACTTCTTTGCTATACGCACCTATGGTATAGGACATAAAGAAATTGTCTTTAAGGAGTTTGTGAATATTTTGACCAAAAGTACGATCAAATTCTTTTTCCTCCTTCGAAAGATAGGTAATATCCTCACTTAGTATATCTGAAATAATGAATGGCGAATTGGTCGTAATAACCACTTGAAGTATCGCTTCTGTTTTAGCATCTTGAATGTTATCTACAAGCGTTTTAATATAACTACGCTGCCACTCAGGATGATAATAAAGTTCACCTTCGTCAATAAATATAAGCGCTGATTCCCCCTTTATGAGTGCTTCATCGCTACCAAATATGTTAACGTTAGTTTCGAAAATAGATTCAAAATCCTTATGATTCGTATCATACCCTTCAAGGAACCAATAAAGTTTAGAAAGGAATGAAAACTTAGCATATTGTCCTGACGAAAAATACTCTAATTTAGCATCAGGCGCTGTTAGAAACGATTTTAATGTCTGGGAATTCTCACTAATAATTTCTTTAAGTGAATGCTCCACCGTAAGCTGTATCCCTTCACTATTCAATGAAGCACTTTTAAGAGTAAATACCTTATCTGTTGGCATATCAAAATAATCCATCATTTTTTTCGAAGTCAAATAACCTAAAAAAGCCAATTGGTAACATAAATCTTTGTTAACATCTTTAGCACTAGTATCCCGTTGTTTTGCCTCTACTATTACTTTTTGCGTTTCCCTTTCTAATTCTATCATTTTTTGTTTTTGTATAAAACTTGCAGCTTCTGAATAGTCTACCTGTCTAAAGTTGCTAAGAGACTTTGCTATTTTTTTCTTCTCTTCTTCATCCTTAAATGTTATCCCCTCATCTATATGGAGGTGAATGTCATTTTGACTAACACTGAGCTTATTTGAAAAATAGACAATCTTACTCAGTTTATTGATTTTTTTATAAGTATCACGATCAAAAGATTTTACTTTTGTATCATTCTTAGTGTCTATATTAGTCAAATAATACGGTTCATCATCTAAGTGAAACACTACAAAGAATTCACAGTCCTTATCTAATATGCCATAGTCTTTATAATCTGACTTGCTGACATAGCCATTTTCACAGGCAACACCATATTCACCAATTAAGCGAAGGAGCCTAAAAAATGTGCCTCTTAAAAAGTCCACCGTACTAGTCTTTCCTGTACCGTTCTTTCCAACTATACATGATAGGGAGTGAATTTTCTTTCCATAAAAATGTGGAATAACAGAAGAGGCTGTTGATGACTTGAGTTCTTTTGCAGCATTATCATAGGTAAATTGATGATCAAAATCAACCACCTGTTCATTTATACCTCTGAAATTACTAATATAAAGGAGTGAGAATGTCAAATTATTATAGATCATTTCTATTTTGTCTTCAAAAAAAATCTCCAATTTATGTTTAACTTCTTTTGAGATAATGCCATCTAATCTCCAATCATCGTACACAAACTCAAATTCTATTTTACTGTCTGGACTATCCGTATAATTTAACAAAATCTTTTTTTCACTAATATTAAGACTCATGTTAATAACAGATTCTTCATTTACTATAAATTGTCGATCTGCTAAACAACTATTCGTCCAATAAGCATAAGTACTGTCGGTAGTATCATTTTTAATTACAACAATCTTATCGTCCATTAGGCTAGTTCTAAGAAATTTAAAAATATAACTATTATCTTCTTGCTGACCATATTTTATATAAATGCTGTTATCAATGTAATCAACTAAAAGAAGGCTATCTAAATAGCTAAATTTATATTTTCTTTTTTCCTCATAATTCATGATTGAGTTTTCAATAATCGTGAAAATTTGATGCCTATAGACTTTTTCATTTACTATTCTATACAGTTCGTATTTTTGTAGCAGTTTATCTATAACTCCTATTGGCAAATTACTAATGTACCTACTGATTAATTCAATACCTTTATAGGCAAAACCAAAATCACTCGCTGTACCTGCGTTAGTTATATGCCGAAAAACGGCTTTAGCAATATTATCTGTGTATCCATCCAAAAATAAGTTTTTCGGATAATACTTACAAAGTAGCATTATGGCTTCTTCGTTGTCGGCAAAACTACCATAAAAGTTTTTATAAAAAGAAACTAACCCTAAGTAAAGAGACTCTCCAAAAGACGAATCTTCAAGAATGCTCTTATCGTAATTAACTCCAGCCTCAATGGCAGCATAAAAACCATATGCAACGTGTCGTTGTTCTAGCAATTTTATATAATCAATTTTATATACTTTAAGCTGCTCATGATATGGGATCATAGATACCATTAGTTGTGTTGCAAAAATACGGACACTGTTTTCATATTCATCTGTCTGAAAATTTTTATTATTTTCTTTTTCTATAGCATCCTCCTCTAGCTTAAAGACCTCATTCAGTACTGATAAGAGTTGTTTAGCATTCATAGAATCAATATTATTTAATAGTTTACGTCCTTCAGGCACATTTTTTTGATAAATATTTATTACTTTCTGAATTTCTGTTAACCATCCTTGTTGCAATTAAAGTCACTTCCTCTAAACATTTAATGTAAACGCTTTAACCCGTTAATAAAAATAGGTGAAATATTTTAGTCTTTTATATTAATACTTGTCCTATCAGTAAAAATCCGCTCAATTTCTTTTATTATTAAATTTACTTTTCGATCTCTAGATTTTCTTGATAACCAACTAAACATACTATTATTTTCACTTTTTAATTCTTCCTGTAAACTTTTTAAAAATTCCTCTAAAAATGTTTTTAAAATTATTAATTGTTTTAACTCTTTCGAACTTAATATTTCATCAATCTCTTCACTTACTGAAGTTATACCTTTAGAAAGTTCAAATACTGTCTTGGCATTAATATAAACAGATAAATATTCTTTTTCTTTCCTAATTTGATGTTGCGCGCTCTTGCAACAATAGTAGATTTACCTGTACCACGTTTACTAACTAGGAATGTGGTTTTTTGTAATAATACTTTTTCCAAAGTGCATTATTTGGTAAAGCATCTACATAAATTTTTTCTATAATATTAGGATCTTTTATTCCGTTGACCATTAACTTTTCTTTATTTATTCGATGATAAAGTTTTAAGTCTCAACCATTGAATTCAAATATTTTACAGCATACAAAAAAAATCTCCTTTCTAATAAAGTATATATTAAATTACCATTAATGTACATTATACCGAATATATAGTACTAAATTACAAAATACTAAACAAAAACTTCACTTACTTATGATACAGTTCACATTATCTAATTTAAGTGCGGTAGTTTTTTAATAAATATAATTCAATCAATATATTTCTGCTTATTTTATATTTTTTTCTGAACATTATGTCGATTTTTGTCGTGCTTCACAACACTTGAAACGATGGCCAACACGACTACCACTGTTGAAGCGCTTGGTCGAAAATCCGCCGATATCACATCAATTATCGGCACGATTACTGCTATTTCAGAGCAAACAAATTTACTTGCCTTAAATGCTGCTATTGAGGCAGCCCGCGCTGGTGAGCACGGTCGAGGCTTCGCTATAGTCGCTGATGAAGTTCGAAAGCTAGCAGCGCAATCTCAAAATGCTGCAAAAGAAGTAACATCCATTGTAACGTCCATTCAAAATGAAGTAACATCCATCATCTCTCAAAACCACGAGGGTGTATCTTCCGTTATTCGCGGCGTTGAAGTAACGAATGAAACAAATCAATCTTTAGCCAATATTTTGACCCATACTAAAGAAACATCGACAATTATCACGACTATGGTAGAAAAAATTGCATTAACACTTGATTATAGTCATAATGTTGCGAATGATTTTGTACAGGTAAATGCATACGCTGAACAATCAGCTACCAACACCGTCACTTCTGCCGCTGCGGCAACTCAAGGATCTGCATCCATGCAGGAAATTAATGCCGCTGCCACAGAGCTTGCACAACAAGCAGATAGTCTACGAAATCTTGTCAGTGAATTTAAAGTTTAAAGTGACCTAGAATGGTGTCAATTTCACATGAAGCTACTAGCTCCGAAGTTTGTAGATATAGTTCAATAAACGGCATTTTATAATGGGGAAAATCGTACTATGAAAGTAGTGTCCAAAAACAATAGTTTACGATTTGGAGAGGTCTATATTGACTAACTTAAATCATTACTTAAAAGAATTAATGGTGTATATTCCTGAAGGAGAAATTTGCCTACGAGATTTTCAAAACGAGCAAAAATGGATTAGTTCAAACTATAAATTTGGAATGCCTGGTATAAGAAAAAATTTAAAGGAAGTTATTTGGAATGTTGAGATAAAACCATTTTATCTTGCCAAATATACTGTGACAGAAGATCTTTATGCGATTATTATGGGGAAGAAATTTTCAATAACAACAATGGATCAAAAACCCATTGTTAATGTGTCATGGATAGATGCCGTGAAATTTTGTAATTCATTGTCCGATGTCCTAGGTTATGACAAGTATTATGATTGTGATCAGAATAGTAAATCCGTTGTATGCAATCATAGTTCTAATGGTTTTCGATTACCAACAGATGCTGAATGACAATATGCATGTAAAGCAAAATCAAAAGGATATCGGTATGGTGAAATTAATGAAATTGCTTGGTATAAAGATAATTCTAACGAACATGTACACAATGTTGGTGAAAAAGCGCCTAATGACTGGGGCTTGCACGACATGATAGGAAATGTTTGGGAGTGGTGCTGGGACTTATACGATGAAAAGATATTTGGAAATTACCGAATAATTCGAGGAGGAAGTTGGGCTGAAGAAGAACGAGGATGTGGAGCCACTTGTCGCCGTAAAAGTATGCCCGACTTCTTTATTGACGATATCGGATTTAGAATTGCCAGATCAATCATTTAATATTTCTAAGCAATTCTGACTTTTGATAGCTCTTTCCGTCGGTCTGATGTCTCTATCCGTTCCCAATAAAAAAACTCCTAGCATGATATATCCCCGCTAGGAGTTTTTGCTATTTAAATAATGAAAGGTATTCTGTATAGCCTTCTTTTTCTAAATCCTCTTTCGGTACAAAGCGGAGTGCTGCGGAGTTAATGCAATAGCGTAAGCCTCCAAGCTCACTTGGGCCATCCGGAAAGACATGTCCTAGATGGGAATCGGCATTTTTACTGCGAACCTCTACGCGACGCATCCCATGAGATGTATCGAAATGCTCCGTTACTTCTTCTTTTTCAACCGGCTTTGCAAATGCAGGCCAGCCGCAACCTGAATCGAATTTATCAAGCGAGCTAAATAATGGTTTCCCTGACACGATATCTACATAAATACCCTCTTCAAAGTGCTTATCAAATTCATTACGGAACGGTGGCTCTGTACCATTTTCCTGTGTTACGTAATATTGCATGTCCGTTAACTGTTGTAAACGTTGTTCTTTATTCATTTTTCAGCCCCCCAGTGTTTCTCCTGAAACGCTTTGCGACCAGATCCTACAGCATAGCGCTCGTAGTGCATTGGATTTTTCTTATAATAATATTGATGATAAGTTTCAGCTGGGTAAAACGAAATTGCCGGTAAAATTTTTACTGCTATTGGTTTATCGAATTTACCGGATGCCTGTAAATCAGCTTTAGAACGTTCAGCCAATTCACGTTGCTCATCATTGTGATAAAAAATCGCGGTTGTGTAGGACTCTCCACGATCATAAAATTGGCCTCCAGCGTCTGTTGGATCAATTAATGTCCAAAATGTCGCGAGTAATTGCTCATAAGAATAAAGCCCATCATCAAACTGTATTTGCACCGCTTCTAAATGCCCTGTCGTTTCAGAGCATACTTGTTCATATGTTGGATTGACAACATGTCCACCCGTATAACCGGAAATTACTGATTCAATGCCAAGTGTTTCGTCAAAAGGCTTGACCATACACCAGAAACAACCACCTGCAAATGTTGCGTATTGCTTTGCCATTTATCTCACTCCTTATGCACCAGGAACAATAATTTCTAGTAAAATTTTATCCTTTGGCAAGTCTAATTCTTTTGCTTTGATACGAGATCCTGAAGCAATGTTAACACGCGATAAATCAATATAGATTTCAGCCTTATCTGGATTGACTGTAATCCATGAAGGGAAATCCACCGTATCTCGCATAATTTTCATCGTTGTCTCAGGTGGAATATTTAACAGCCCAACATTCATTCCTGTCTGTTTTAAAATAATATTCCCTTTCTCATCCACTATCGGATCGAAGTTCATAGAAATATCGATTTCTGTATAGAAAACCTTTAATGTACTTTTCAATTGAATATCTTCACCAATCGTAAAGTCCAACGGTAATGGTGAGCCCGCATCCTTTAAATACTTTTTCGATATAGATTCTAATTCCTTCCTTGTTGTTTGCACAACGAGTACATTTCCTTTTACTTCACTTTCAGCTTTTGTACTTTCCGCTAAATTTACTCCATCTACTGGTCTAGTTGCTAAAAAAACGACGAGGAGGATTGCAAAAAGCAGTGTGCCCGCTAAAGCAAAAAATGCAAATTTCCACTTATTCATTTTGTCACTCCTCGTACCCTATTTCCTTGTTAACAATTTGTTCCATGTTACATTTCTCCATTGCCTTTATTATTCGCTCATTCATTTTGTCATAGCCTTTAGCATTCGGATGGAAGAAATCCGTATGATAAACGAGCTCTTTATTTGAATCAAACAGGTCTTCCACTGATACATAGCACGCATTTTTATCTTTCTTTGCTATGTTTTCAATGACTTTATTCCACTCCGTAATAATCGAATCAAATTCATTTGCTTCATTTGTCACGATGGAGAATGGATTATAAAAACCGATAAGTAATAAAGGTACTGTTGGATTTTTCTCTCGTATGCCTTCAATAATTTTACTATAACGTTTCTTATATGACCGCAATTCTTTATCAAAAGCATCTCGTTTCAAATTAAACAGATCGTTTTTAACGATCTTCATGACATCGTTTCCACCCATTGTAATTGAAATGAGCTGTGCTTTTTGCAACTCTTCATCATAATGCCCTTTTTCCACTAATTTTAATAACTGATCACTACGTCTTCCTCTTTTTCCTCGATTATCGACTTCAACATCAGAAATTGAGGGCCAAGCTATTAATGAATCTGTTAATCTTCCAACGTAACCGTCTTTACTATACTCATCACCAACCCCGGCAGTTAAAGAATCTCCGAGTGCTAAGTAATGTAGTTGCTTCGCTTTATTATCATCAATCTTCCCTAAATCCTCTGGTGATGGCTCAAAAAAATGTTCATAAATTTGCGTCAATACATTCTTTGAGGTCTTCTCCTCATTTTCTGTTTGTTGCTCATCCTGTTTCATATCTTGCTCCGTCCTTGCCTGCTCACCTTCTGGGTCTGCTTGCGGATCCGGTTCATCTATTGATATTGCACAACCACTTAGTACTAAGACGGTCAAACATGACAAAACCATTATTCGCCAAATGCCCATTTGACCACCTTCCATCATTTTCTTCTTCTATTATAGAATAGTTCATAGTGCAATGAAAAGTCACTATACCTAGTTATTGAGTAAAAAAATGTGCGTATGCACCTTTTTTTCGAATAAAGTACTATGCAATTTTCAACAGCTACATAAAAAAAGCCACTACAATTATTTATGTAGTAGCTCTTATATATTATTCTGCAAAATAAATAAAACCAATGGCACCTGGGCCAGTATGTGTGGAAATGATTGGTGAAGTAAAGGCAATTTCTACTTCATTAAAACCTGTTCCTTCAACTAATTCTTTTAGTGGTCCACCCATCGTTGTTAAACCCTCTGCGTGAGAAATCCCAACTGATTTTACTGTTTTTCCAGCAGTGTCTGCTTGGAATTGTTTAAATAAGTAGTTCACAACCTGTTTATGGCTACGTACTTTCGATACTGGATTGTAAGCGCCACCTTCTAAGTTTGCAATTACTTTTATGTTCAATAAAGAACCGATAAAACCTGTCCCTTTTCCAATTCGTCCGCCTTTAATAAGATTTTCAAGTGTATCAACAATAACATACAAATACGTATTTTCGCGCACTTTCTCAAGACGCTCAACAATTTCCTCAACCGTAGCGCCAGCGTCGCGCATTTTAATAGCCTCACGAATTTGAATTGCTAAACCTATAGCAATGAAACGTGAATCGATCACAGTTACATCAGAATCCGTCATTTGTGCTGCCTGACGAGCCGATTCCACTGTTCCACTCATACCACCAGTCATATGAAGAGAAATAATTTGATCTCCGTCTTTACCAAGCTCATCATACAATTCTTTAAATTTCCCCGGTGCAGGCTGTGAGCTTTTCGGTAAATTTTTAGCATTTTTCATTAAGCTTAAAAAAGATTGGGGTTCTAAATCAACACCATCTATATATGTTTTATCGTCAATTTGAATTGTTAAAGGCACAATATGTATACCATGCTGTGCTACTTCTTCTTTTGTTAAATCACAAGTTGAGTCCGTTACTATATGAATTCGTCCCACTTCGACACATCCTTTTACTTCATTAAAATTATTATATAGACTAATGAATCATTATGTAAACATGACATTTGTCATTAGGTTTCACTCGTTTTAGTCCATTTTGAATCCGCTACCTTGGATACTATAGCGCTTTGTTCAGTCCTTGTCTAACAATGTCCTCATGCATTTCGAAATTTATATGACACTTTTGATGTTGAATACATGACAAATGTAAATACCAGGATGAAAATTATTGGGGTATAGTAAGTGTATGCACGAAAGGAGTGTTCGATATGATTGATTCTTTTGACTACAAAACATGGAAAGAAGAATTGTGGAATGCCATTACACATGGCATTGGATTTATCGCAAGTATTCCAGCTCTAGTTGTTCTAATTTTAGCAGCAGTTCAAACCGGAAGTGCGCTCCAAATTACTACGTTCACTATTTTTGGCACTTCTGTGATCATTTTATTTTTAATGTCAACTTTGCTACATAGCATGCCTGAAAAATACAAGCACTTTTTCGCTATTCTTGACCATTCCTCTATATATATTTTAATTGCTGGAACGTATACACCTTTCCTTTTAATCGCAATTGGTGGCACATTAGGTATTACGTTATTATGTATAATTTGGTCCCTTGCGATACTAGGTGTTATTTTTAAATGCTTTTTTATTAATCGATTCGAGAAGCTTTCTTTAATTTTTTACATCGGTATGGGCTGGCTAATTATTTTTGCCGTTAAACCTGTCTATCTTTTCTTAGGCTTTCATGGCTTTGCCTTACTATTAGCAGGTGGGCTTTTCTATACGATTGGCGCTCTCTTTTACGCATGGCGTTCACTTCCCTACAATCATACAATTTGGCATCTTTTTGTGTTAGCTGGTTGTGGCGCGATGTATGCTTGTGTTTATTTTTACTTATAAATAACAAAAGTCGCTTCCGTAAAAAAGAAGCGATTTTTGTTATTTATTATTACCTTTTAATTCTTTCGTTAATGCCTTTATTGTCCACTTTGTAATGTTCAGTAAACGGGTCGGCAAATAAATTCCCTCGTTCATCAAAGCTCAAATAAAAATGTGAAATAGCTAATGGTTCCACTTGCCCCCTGCTTGTCTCAATTAAGTTTTTTCCCACAACACCTCTCAAAATTAGCTCGTCGCTTGATTCTTCTTCCGTCGTTTCGATGGCTCTTTCCGTCACTTCGACGACTCTTTCCGTCGCTCCAAGGTTTCTATCCGTCGCTCAATTCATCTTCCGTCACTGCGGTGAACTTATCGAATTTAAAACGCCCCGGTCGGAAGGTAACTCACCCCCACTTCACGTTAATAAGCTAATAATCTTTTATTCAGTAACGACAAAAAGCACGGTCATTCATAACCGTGCTTCCGTAGTACTTATTATCTTTAGTTTTTACGTTCAAAAATCTGATATTGGAATGTGTAGCCCTCTGGTGCAGTTTCTGGTTCCTCTGAGGATACTTCTGTAAAATCCTCATATTTTGGGAAGTATGTATCCCCATTAAACGAATGATTAATTTTTGTAATGTATAGGCGATCTGCGATATCCATGGATAGGCGAAAAATTTGCTCGCCGCCAATAATCATAATTTCTGGAACATCCCCAGCAAGGGCGAGGGCACCCTCTAAGCTTGTCACCACTTCAATCCCGTCCGCATGATAACTTGCGTCACGCGTAATGACAATATTGCGTCGACCAGGAAGCGGTCTACCGATGGATTCAAATGTTTTACGCCCCATAATCATCGGCTTCCCCATCGTTTTATCCTTAAAATATTTTAAATCCCCAGGCAAATGCCATGGCATGCCATTTTCATAACCAATCACATAATTATTATCATGTGCCACAATTAAAGAAATCATATTGTCCCTCCAAATACTATCGTTCATTATATTATAAACATAATTTAACGTTACAATCAGATTATTTCTGCATAGAAATTAAATTATTTTCATTTCCGATATTAAATCCTAGTATTTTTATAAGAATAGTTTATAATAGAGTTATCAAAGTAATTAAAAGGATTGATGAAGATGACGAAGTTAAGAGATGAAGCGATCCGTTATATTAAAGCAAGTGATTCTTCCAAACAATACTATGAACTAACACCACAAGAAGCGAGAGCCATTCGAGCTGTGCCAAAATGGACGTCACCACATAGCCCACAGCTTGCGGCAATTGACAATAGAAACATAACTGTTCGAGATGGAGCACAAATAAATGTGCGCATTTATAAGCCTGTTTTAGACAAAAAACTTCCTGTCATCGTTTATTATCATGGAGGCGGTTGGGTATTTGGAAATATAGACTCTACCGATGCAGGCTGTCAGCTACTAGCAGAAAAAGCCCAAGCCATCGTTGTCTCGGTTGATTATCGCCTAGCTCCAGAATACCCATTCCCTACACCGCTCTATGATGCCTATGACACTTTAGTGTGGGTTAGCGAAAACATCCAAACTTTTGGTGGAGATGCAACAAATCTGACAGTCGCTGGTGATAGTGCGGGCGGAAACTTAGCAACAGTAGCTGCCTATTTAGCTGCAACATTTAATGGACCAAAGATTAAAGCGCAGGCACTTATTTATCCTGTAGTCAATGTTGATTTTACAACGGCTTCTTACAATGCGTACGGCGAACACTTCGGCTTAGACAAACATGGAATGCAATGGTTTGCGGGGCATTACACAGATGAACAAAACTATATGAATCCACTTGTCTCTCCACTACAGATTGAAGATTTAAGTGTTTTACCGAAAACGATCATTATTGCTGCTGAGGCAGATGTCCTCTACGATGAAGGTCTTGCATACGCGCAAAAGCTTACAGATGCCGGAGTGACTGTTGAACATGTCAATATGACTGGTTTAATCCATAGTTACTTTAGTAAAATGAACTTTTTTGAAGAAGCTACGATTGAAACTACTGAAAAAATTGCTAATTTCGTGAAATAAATTTGTCTATCTGCATAAAATAGTGCGATAATAGAGCAAAACGTTTTTTAAAGGATGACAACATGACACAATCTATTGCTTTACAAATTAACAATCCATTTTCTGTTCAATTAAAAAAAGGCTACCCTCTTATTTCGAAAGATGCAGTTGATGCACGTCATCTTCCAAAAGAGGAAGGTGCTCTACTGAGACTTATGGATAATCATAACCATTTTATTGGTACAGGATACTATGGCATACAAAATAAAGGTGTTGGTTGGGTGCTAACGACCGATGCTAACGAAACAATAGACAAAGCCTTTTTTATGAAAAAATTTAAAAAGGCAATACAAAATCGAGAAGCATTTTTCAACAATCCTCACACAACAGCCTTCCGAGTCTTTAATGGTGAGGGTGATGGCATTGGCGGTTTAACGATTGACTTTTTCGATTCTTACTATATGGTGAGCTGGTATAGCGCCGGCATTTATTCATTTAAAGAAGAAGTATATGAAGCCCTTGCAGAAACAGTAAACTACAAGGCTATTTATGAGAAAAAACGTTTCGATACGAAAGGCCAGTATATGGAACAGGACGATTTTGTCATGGGAACACCCGGCGAATTCCCAATTATCGTATCGGAAAATAATATGAACTACGCTGTTAATTTAAATGATGGCGCCATGACAGGTATTTTCCTTGATCAACGAGAAGTGAGACTTGCCATTCGTGAACGTTATGCAGAAGGTAAACATATGCTTAATACGTTCTCCTATACGGGGGCATTTTCTGTCGCAGCGGCACTTGGAGGAGCAGTAAAAACAACAAGTGTAGATGTTGCAAAACGTAGTTTAGCCAAAACAATTGAGCAGTTTAGCGTGAATAGCATAGACTACGAATCACAGGACATTAAAGTGATGGATGTCTTTAACTATTTTAAATATGCTCAGCGTCACAATTTAAAATTTGACCTTGTAGTATTAGATCCACCAAGCTTTGCACGTACGAAGGAAAGAACGTTCTCAACTGCGAAAGACTACCCTAAATTACTAGTAGATACAATTGCTATTACGGAGAAAAACGGTATCATCGTTGCCTCAACGAACAATGCAAGCTTTGGGATGAAAAAGTTCAAGAGCTTTATTGACCAAGCATTTAAAGAAACTAAAACAGCCTATAAAATTGTTGAAGAATTTAACTTACCAAAGGATTTCCGTGCCACACGTGAATATCCAGAATTCAATTACTTAAAAGTTGTTTTTATTCAAAAACTTAACTAAATGAAATTAGACAGAATCACGCCCAAATGATTCTGTCTTTTTGTTTTGGAGAAAAAAGATAATCCTTTTTACAATTGTTCAAATTTTACAATTATCTTATAATGTAATTTACAAATTATAGTTCTATCACCACCCAAGGGGTCGCCCAGTCGTAACGAAGATCAACTTATTCACATGACATACGTTTAAACAAATGCGTTCTCAACTTTTGGTGATGAGCTAAACTATAAATTAACGGAGATGATTGAATGGGATATGTTCATGAAAAATTATTGATTACAACAGAAAGGCTCGTTCTTAGATTATTTGAAACAACTGATGCAGAAACGGTTGCAAAGCTCTGCAATAACTATAATATTTACAAAAGCACCATGTACCTACCTTATCCATATAGTTTAGATGATGCATTATCATGGATGGAACATCATTACGATAATTTTACGCAGGATATTTCGTACGAGTTTGCAGTTACAGATAAGGAAACCGGCGAATTATATGGAGCCATTGCATTATCGAATAATAAACGTTTTAAGCATGGAGAAATCGCCTATTGGATTGGCGAGGAGTATTGGGGAAGAGGCTATGCCACTGAGGCGGCGCAGTCTATTGTACAATTCGCTTTTGAAGAAAAGAAATTGCATAAAGTATTTGCTCGATATTTTTCAACGAACCCCGCTTCTGGGAAAGTAATGGACAAGATCGGCATGAAACAAGAAGGAATTTTAAAGGATCACATCATTAAAGACGGAAAATATGAGGATTTGGTATTTTACGGAATTATTAATGAATAGCTAAATAGTATTTCAATCATCTATTTCCTTCCTCAAGATGAAAAGGTTTTTCCCTCCCTATAAAAAAGGTGGCCAAAGAAGTACTTCCACTTCTTAAGCCACCCATATTTCTTTTATAGATAGTCCACAAACCAATCTCTAATATATTCTAGTCGATTAATTCGTAATGTTGGTTTTCCGCTTCTTGAAAGTTCATGATTGGCTTCAGGGAAGCGCACAAATTTCGTTTCTTTTTTACGATGTTTTAAGACGATAAACAATTGCTCTGCTTGTTCAATCGGACAGCGATAATCTTTTTCGCTGTGTAAAATTAAAAGTGGCGTCTCCACATTGTCCACATACTTAAGTGGTGAATGTTGCCATAGCTTCTCTATATCCTTTAGTCCCCCCTGAATTTGCCAGTCTGTAAAGTAATAGCCGATATCACTTACGCCATAAAAGCTTATCCAGTTAGATATGGAACGTTGCGTAACAGCTGCTTTAAAGCGATTTGTCTGTCCGACAATCCAGTTTGTCATGAAGCCCCCATAGCTTCCACCTGTAACGCCGAGACGGTTTTGGTCAATAAAATCATATTGCTCCAAGGCATAATCAACAGCAGCCATTAGATCATTATAATCATTGCCCCCGTAATCACCACGTACTGCATCTACAAATTTTTGACCATAACCATGGCTTCCGCGAGGATTCGTATACAAAACCGCAAAGCCTTGTGCAGCAAGGATTTGGAATTCGTTAAAATAGCAGTTAGCATACATTGCATGCGGACCACCATGGATTTCTAGAATAAGTGGATATTTCTCCCCTTCTTCATATCCAATAGGCTTCATCATCCAGCCGTTAACTTTCCAGCCATCTGCCCCTTCAAATTCAATTGCTTCTGGAACAGATACTGCTCGCGTCTTTAAAAATTCTTCATTAACTGTAGTAAGCTGTTCTTTTTCACCAGTATTTAAATTTACGTAAAATAGATCCCCAGGATTTGTAGTCGTGCCGATCGCGACTACCGCTCTATCATTTTTAGGATCAAGCGAAAAACCATATACATATTGATCATCATGAATAGCTGGATATAATTCTCCCGATAGATTGCCAAAATAAATCGATGTATTTCCTTGATCTGTCAATTGGAAGTAAAAGCTTTTATTATCCTCTAACCATTGAACGCGCGGAGGAACAACACCTTGAAGGAAATCACCAATAGCAAAATCACCGACAGGCGCGTCAAATTCACTCGTTACACATGTCTGATTATCATTGTCCAAATCATAAATCCATAACTTTGGTTGTGTTGCATTTTCAAATTCTCTTTCACCTCCAACATAAGCTATGAAGCGGCTGTTCGGAGACCATGAAGTTTGGTAGAACACCCCTGACCCATCTGTTAACTTGCGACCATGTTTCGTTTCTAAATCTAATAAGTAAATATCACTTATGAATGAAAAGTCTAGATCCTCTGTTAAGTCCGCAATGTACGAAAGGTATTTTCCATTCGGTGACCATGTACCAAGCTGTAAATTATGTTTCCCTTCCGTCAGTAGCTCTAATTCTCCTGATGCAAGATGAACGATCGCAATTTGATAAAATTGCTCCATATCCATAAATCCAGCACCATCTGATTTATGTTTCATCTTATCTATTACAAGTGGTTTTAGCTCTTTTTCTTCCTTTTGATTGTTCTCAACTTTATCATCAATGTTTTCATCTTTACCAAGCTGTACAGAGAAGGCGATTTTCTCTCCACAAGGAGACCAAGTAGGCGATGTCACACCATTTTTACAATTCGTAACTTGTTTCGCTTCCCCGCCTGCTTTAGAAAGAACAAAAATTTGTGGCTTGCCATTTCTCGATGACACAAACGCGATTTTACTGCCATCCGGAGACCAAACAGGTGAATGCGTTTTATCTTCCCCAAATGTCCATTGTTGCGGTTTTTTATCATTCAAGTTTATGTAAAATAAATTAGATACATAGTCCTTTTTCTTCTCATCAATATGAGTCTGTACATACACCACTTCTGTTCCATCAGGTGATACTTGTGGATCTGCCACTGCTTTTAATTCATATAAATCTTCTGGTTTTATCCCTTGTTTCAATGTCATAACTTCCCTATCCCCTTTGTATGAAAATTTGGTTACTTAGTACAATATTTCGATACACTAAGTATTATTCCTGCTTTTTTGGAGAAATTGTTTTTTATCCTAAAGAGGATTTCGAATATCAACTAATGACTTACTTATAAAAAAACGTAGCTGCTTCGTAATAATTACAAAGAGCTACGGCTATCATTTATTTCAAGAGTGAATCCGGGATTGACGGTTGTGCCCCCATTTGTGTAACGACATAAGCGGCAACTTTCGTGGCAAAATCGATCGAACTTCGAAGCGAATCTCCCCGGCATAGTCCTACTGCCAAAGCGCCATTAAATGCATCTCCGGCACCAGTTGTATCTATTGTGTCAACGCTCAACGCTGGAACCCACCCACTTTCTTCATGATTCATATAAAAAGAGCCTTTTGATCCAAGTGTAACGACCAGCAGACGCAATCAGCCGCTACGAGCCCACATTACGATAATGAGTCAGCTTAAATCTTTCCAATAATCAGCAGAATTTGTTCTGCGATGAAATTTATAAAAAGGTTCATTCGGACGAGCATGTTCCTTATAAAGTTCAATGATTTGCTTTAAAAAGCCTTCAATAAGCTCTACTCCTACCTTTTTCGCAAAGAGTGTCCCGGCTGTTGCATTCGCTCCCATCGGTACTGCTCCTAAATAGACATCAAAGCTATCCTTTTGATAAACAAGCCCAATATCATCATATACCGCATTATAACAGGCGGAGGCACAGCCATTGACGTTTACACGTAACCTTGTAGGGACAGTGATTCCTTCTAATGAATGATATAGCTTTTCTGTAATTGGTGCTGCCTCCATCTTGTCACCATCACAAAAATCACACGCTTTCATCGCTACAATTGGCCCTTGCTTTGCCACGTAAAGGCCAGCATCTTCTAGCTCCTCAATCTTCTTTTCAACTTCTACTGTTGAGATAGATAATAATATGCTGTAAGAGGCAGAGTATTTTATGGCACCAGTTTCCCCTATAACCTTTGCCATTGTTTGGAATTGTGCAGGGGTATAATGTTTATTAATAATGCCTGGGCTTACGGCAAGGCGAGTAAAATCCCCATTATTGTTTAACTTTTCGAAGGTTTTGTCCGGTATATTCGAACGGAATGCATTCATAAATACTTCTCCTTATGAAAAAGGAGCTAGCCAATTGCTAGCCCCCAATTTATTGGATAGCTTAAAAGTTCTCAGGATAGAAGCCTTTCGCCAAAATTTGAATGGCTTCTGCAGCACGTACTCCTTCAGACGCGGCAGAAAGTGGTAGGATCACAAAGCGTTCGTTTTTGACCGCTTCCATTTCCTTCAAGGCTGGATCATTTTTCAAAAAATTTATTTTTGCTTTCGCTGATGTTTCTCCGTAATCTATGACAACTACGACTGCTGGATTACGTTCTACCGCATCTTCTTTGGACACCGTAGTCCAGCCTGATTCTACATCACCAAAAATATTTTTACCGCCGGCCATCGTAACAAGTTCATTCATAATGTTTTGTCCTGCAGTGAAGACTTCTTTATCACCACTATCAAACACTAGAACAGGCAGGTCTTCTCCATCTTGCGGTAATTTTGCACGGATATCCTCTACATCCTTTGTCATTTTTTCTATTAGTGCTTCTCCATGATCTTCAACACGGAAAATTTTTGCGATATTTCGAATATCTGCGAAAATATCGTCTAAAGTTGGTTTCGTCATGATTGAGGCTGTATGTAAATAAGTGTGAATGCCTAATGTTTCAAGCTCTTCTTGTGTACCAACACCTTTCTCTCCAAAGGCGCTTTTCCAACCACCAAATAAAAAATCTACTTCTGCATCAATAACCTGCTCTTTTGTAGGATACTGTTTTGCTAACACAGGCACTTTATCGTAGGCCGCTTGTAGGGGCTCATAAATTTTGTCATCTAAGTACGCCGTCCCTACCATTGAATCTTCTAGCTCTAAAGCCAACATAATTTCTGTCACGTGCTGATTTAAGCTAATCGCTTTTTTGGGGGCTTCCTTATATACTTGCGTCGTTCCATTATTTTCTATCGTTATGTCTGACTTTTCAGCTTGTGAAGGCTCTACCTTCTCAGCTTGTGTAGCAGATTCTTGTTTGTCCTTTTCACTACATGCACCCAATATAGCTACCAATGCGATCGCAAAGACTAGCCATAAGCTTTTCCATTTCTTCATGTCCTCTTCTCCTTTGATGTTAAATATATAGTAAGAAATCGTTTAGACTCCTTTGCTACCTGGTAGCGATTCTAGAAAAGGGCATAAAAAAACCCCCTTGTTTCCAAGAGGTTAGCATAGCAAAAGAAAGGTTTTTCAACCTGTTCACTATCCCCATCCTCGTGGATTCAGTAATAAATAAATAAATAAATATTGGCAGGTATCCTGGCTTAGGTTCATCATCTATACGCCTTCCCATAGCGTGGCTACAGTGGCATCTTGTATAGACTCCCCATTTACAGTTGCGGGACAGCATCGGATTTGCACCGATTTCCCTTTTAAGCAAATAACAAAGGTCATTTACACCAATACGTCGTTTTTATTTTGTTGAATATATTGATTGACAGTAGATTCACAATCATACATATATTAACACTATTGCGACATAAACACTATATGAAATATTTTTTATACCAATTCTGTTACAATGTTGTTAAATGAATGAATAGAAACGAGGATCTTTTTATGCATGTAACAATTGGAGTACTTGCTCACGTGGATGCCGGTAAAACAACATTTTCTGAGCAGTTACTATTTCATACAAACAGTATTCAAGCCCGTGGACGAGTGGATCACCAGGACACATTTCTAGATAATCATGAGCTGGAGCGTCAGCGAGGCATTACAATTTTTGCGGAGCAAGGCCGCATGACGCTTGGAAATGATACATATACGTTAATCGATACACCTGGGCACGTCGATTTCTCTCCAGAGATGGAGCGTGCCATTCGGGTTATGGATTATGCCATCATTATTGTTAGTGCTGTCGAAGGAATACAAGGTCATACTGAAACAGTGTGGCAACTTTTACGCCAATATCACGTTCCAACCTTCTTTTTTATTAACAAAATTGATCGTGAAGGAGCAAATGTTGAAGCCGTAATGGCTGCGCTTCAAAAGGATTGCTCTGCAGATGTTCTATTCGTAGACGAACCGCTCCGTTCCGACTATGTTTCAAACGACATAATGGAGTGGCTTGCCGAACGTGATGAACATCTTCTCGATGCTTTTCTCAATGAAACATTAGATAGCTCTAGCTGCCTTATTCATTTATCTCAGATGATTAAACAGGAAAAGGCCTTTTTGTGCTTTTCTGGCTCTGCCTTAAAAGATAGTGGAATAAAGGAATTCCTAACACAGTTCCCCCTCCTAACAGAGACACAATTTAATAACAATGCTCCGTTTCAAGGTGAGGTGTTTAAAATTCGTCATGATGGACATCAACGCTTAACTTTTATCAAAGCTTTGCAAGGAACGTTACATGTCCGTGATGAACTTTCATTTGGAGACGTGACTGAAAAAGTGACCGAGATTCGACTTTACAATGGCAGCCGGTATGAAACTTCTCAAGAGGTAGAGGCTGGGGAGATTTTCGCAGTAAAAGGGATTAGTCAAGCAAACATCGGCGATATCATTGGTTGTTCGAGTAATTCTCAGCCCTTTGAGTTAGTACCAACTTTACAGGCAAAAGTACATTATGAAGGCGCTCAGCATATAAAGGACGTGTTAAAAACTTTCCGTATTCTTGAAGCAGAAGAACCTTCATTACGTGTGCTATGGCATGAAAAATTCCAAGAAATTCATGTACATATTATGGGTGTCATCCAACTCGAGGTTCTTATCGAAGTGCTTCATGATCGATTCTCGCTAGATATTTCATTTAGCGAACCACAGATTTTATATATGGAAACGATCGCCACAACGGTGACAGGTTACGGCCATTTCGAGCCCTTAAAGCATTACGCAGAAGTCCATTTATTGATGGAGCCAAATACTCGCGGCACCGGCAATACATTTATCAATGCATGCCATGCCGATGATTTATCAATTGGACATCAACGACTCATTGAAAAACATTTATTCGAGCGCGATCACCATGGTCTCTTAACCGGTTTTCCAGTTACAGATATTCGCTTCACACTCTTAACAGGACGCGCACATAATAAACATACTGAAGGTGGCGATTTCCGTGAAGCAACATTCCGTGCATTACGACAAGGGCTCGAACAAGCAGAAAATGTATTACTAGAACCGTACTACCGCTTTAAACTTAAAGCTCCTAGTGATTTCATCGGCCGCATGATGACCGACATTCAGCAAGCTGCCGGTACATTTGACACACCAATAATAACTGAACATGATGCGATTGTAACCGGCCGAGCCCCTGTCTCAACATTTATGAGCTACAGTACAACCTTTGCCGCCTACACCAATGGGAAGGGCGTACTTTCCCTACAATTTGATGGCTACGATATGTGTCACAATACAGAAGACATTATTGCACAAATCAACTACGATAAAAACGCCGATCCCGACTATACATCCTCTAGTATTTTTTGTGCAAAAGGCAAAGGCTACTCCGTTCCATGGCATGAGGCACAAGCAGCGATGCATTGTATTGACTAAATTCATAAAAACAGGACATGATTTGTTAGAACAATGTCCTGTTTTCTTATGTTTCGCGGAGAGTTACTATGCTTTTGTGGGTTATCTTGCTTCGCGCGGGTATTTGTCTTCCTTCCGCGGGTATTCTTGCTTCGCGCGGGTATTTGACCTGCTTCCGCGGGTATTCGCCTTCCTTCCGCGGGTATTTGACCTGCTTCCGCGGGTATTCGCCTTCCTTCCGCGGGTATTCTTGCCTCGCGCGAGAATTTGCCTTCCTTCCGCGGGTATCTATCCTATACTGACAACTCCATTCTACTACCTTGCCAGGCATATACCTTTCTCCTGAGTGCATTGAGATCCATCCCGCACATTTTTAATTTTTAAGCTTGTATCGTTTTCTGCCTCTTTTTATAAATAGGATATGAAGATTCCACGACAACATAGCTATGGGAATGTGAGAAATCCATTAAAACTTTGCCAGGGCGACTTTTCAAAAGTTGTAAATTATCAATCAGTTCAAGCAATAGTTCATGACCTTTTCCACGTGGGTGCCAGTTTAAACGATTATCATTTAGTTCCTTCACAGCATTTAGAAATTGATGATACTCTCGCTCTACAAAATTGATCAGTTGTTTATTTTTATGAACTACTCGTGATAAATCCTCTAAATATACTTCATAAAAGCGCATCACTATCGAGCACAATAAATCATTGACCCGAGCGGCACTTAGTATTGCCTTTGGGGCTTGGGAAAGTCGCTCTAAATTTGGTTTTGCACGAGTCGAATCGATACGTGTAATTAATTGATAATGTTCACCATTCACATCGTACACAATTGGATTTGTCGGCATATACATCATAAAATCATTTGTTTTTGTTTTAAGCTGATCCGTAATATTCGCTTTTGCAAAAAGGTGGCCATTAAAATTTTCATTTTGAATCCAAATAATATCTTTGTTATATAAAATTTGATCAAACAATCGTTCATTACTAATAAGATTGCTAGCTATTAATTGATCGACAAGGGATTCTACAACCATTCTTGTTGTAACTTTCTTGGCAACTTCAGTGCGTGGCTGCTTACAAATCTTCATTTCTACATATTGCGATTCCTGTGCTGTACTTACATGAATATTCGTCATCATTGCATCCTCTTTTCGTACATATTTTTCAAAACGGAAGTCTTCTTTTACATAAAAAAAGGATTTCCTACAACTAGAGGAAATCCTTCATTCTATCTTTTTCATTCATCACATAATGTCAAATTATACCCAACCATAAAAGAATTGCCTTGAAAGCGATTACCTTCTTTTATTTTGGGTGTTTGACGTACGGTGACGAACAGAGCATTCTGTTTTGTCAACATGCCACCTCCTATTCCTCGTAGGGTTATGGTGTGTACTCATAATAGGCAGGTATCCTGACTCATGATCATCGCTACTTTTCCCCTTCCCATCGTTAAACAGTGGTCTTGAAAAGTCGCTCACATTTACAGTTGCGGGACAGTGTCGGATTTGCACCGACTTCCCTTTTAAGTAAATTGCACGCAATTTACACCTATTATTTATAAATATTAAATTGTAATTTAACACACTAATTCATGTAGAGTAGATATTCCTTTTGTATTTCTGGTTTAAATTGTAATATGTATTCTAGTATTTGTCAAAAGTCAAAAAAGGGCTATCCCAAATTAGTGAGATAACCCTATTAATTATTCTAATTTTCCTAAACCTGACCGCTATAATGTAAGGGTGAGGTTATTTTTTTGTAAGGTAAAAATTAATGTGGTTGTGAATCTGCGTACCTGTTTTGGGTACGGCTATTGCATTCTACCAATGATAGAACAAAATGCGGAACTCCCTTCCTCAATAAGTCGTTTACATGCATACCCACATTGAACTTGTGAAGTGTAATGTCCCGACTGAATACGGTAACCATCCTTATCATTACCGAACACCTCACCATATCCGAGGTATTTCTGTGACAATAATAATTGTAAGCGTGTGTTTGCTTCTGCTCTTGTCTTGAATGGCGCTGTATGAATACGGAAGAACTTAGCACCTTTCGGAACATCAGTATAAAAGAGTTGGAAAGCAATCTATATAATAAATTCAGTCGTATCAAGGGTTTGGAGTATATTTGTGAAGATACATAATTAATAATGCTAGATATATTAGTTCTAAGCAAATTATAGTGAGTGAAGTCTATTTAGATTTTTTATGTTCATTGTTCGAGATATGAGTTATTATATAAACAATGTTTTCTATTAATTAGGAGTTGTTTTGTGTGAAAGATAATCTTAAGAAATATGTTATTTTAACCCTAACCATAGTATTTTCGGTATTTACGGCACTGTATTTATATGATAAATATCAAGAATATCAATTTGATAAGGGCATTGCAGATGAAAATGAAAAAAAATTAGAGCAAGAAAGGGAAAGATTTCTGAATAAAGTGAAGGTTGAATTTAAAAGGGATACTTCTTTTGATACATTTGCTGTTGAAATTACAAATTTTAATGACAGAACTATTCATGGATATATAGAAGTCACAATTCTCGATAAAAATGAAGAAGTATTATGGAAAGAATCGGTTTTCATTCCAGAAGATGGAATAAAAAGTGGGGATACGTATAGATACGTAAAGGATTATGATTCAGTTGAAAATGCTGATTCAGTTAAATTTGAAAAATCGGTTTATTAGTTAATTGCACATCATACATATCAAACACGCTACCTATCATGGTTTGCGTGTTTTTTGTTTTGTATAGACAATACTAATTTAAATGTTAACGTTTATTAATAATATTTATTATATAAAGGTTAATTTTTTAGTATAACTTATATTTTTTTAAAAAAGATAATTAAATATGTCGTTTTTTGTGAAATTTTATATTTTTTCCTTGAGGAGTTGTGAAAAGTAAGATATTATGATTGTCACACAGCAGTCCATACCAAACAATGTGAGGTAAGTATCGTTTACATCAGACCATCGAAGCCCCTTGCATTTCTCCCAATCGTATACCTGTTCCAAGCAAGATTTTAATTACTGTAGTGTTCCGCACACTTGTAAATTCATGGTCTTTACGTTTTATACGTCTTAAGTATCGGAGCATCATACGAATATGGAAATCATTAAAAACTTCTATACGCTCATCTGTCTGCTGTCTCTTTAGTTTCGAACATGGATTGTGTTCTATAAACTCATTTTCCATAAGATGATTAAAGAATGCTCTTAGATGTTTAATTTTGTTATTGATTGTATTTGAACCATTACCTAGTTCATTTTTACAATAAGATAAATATAATCGTAGTGTATTCGTAGAGACCTCTTCTATATCTTGAACGTTATTCTCCCTCAACCATTCTAGCCATCCTTTAAAGAAACTTCTGTAATTTGTGAGAGTGTGTTTACTAACATTCATCAATTCTCTTTCATCCATAAAATCTTGTACAGCAAATTTAACTAATGTCATAGCGATTCCTCCTAATGTGGAATCTACTACTACATATTCCTATAAGTGATTCAAACCGTTGGTATATCTGACTTACACAATCAGTAACTTAGGTGATTCCTCGTAGGATTATGGTGTGTACTCATAATAGGCAGGTATCCTGACTCATGATCATCGCTACTTTTCCCCTTCCCATCGTTAAACAGTGGTATATGAAAAGTCGCTCACATTTACAGTTGCGGGACAGTGTCGGATTTGCACCGACTTCCCTTTTAAGTAAATTGCACGCAATTTACACCTATTACTCCACGCTATTCAGTTGTGAGTTATTTAAAATACTCCACATTCCTTATAGATTATTAAAATCAATTGTAAAGGCATGTGGATTAAAAGTTAATTAATGTTAGTTTTAAAGTAACTTTTCACTTTTATGAAAATTTTTACAAATAAAAAAAGAGGGAAGATTCCCCCTCCCTCCAAAACTTTACTAAGGGTCGCTATCCTCCGGGTGATCCTTTTAAATTTTCCTCTTTCAATTTCATACTCAACCTCTCAAGGCATAATAAAAAGCACCTCAATTGAGATGCATCACTAATAATAATAATTCTTATTAAAACTTCATACTACATTCATTTACTTTGGTTTTTATTAAACAACTCATGTTTAAATTTCTAACTACAAACAGCTGCATCAATATACTGTGTATCTATGGCAAAATAAACCCACTGATATCCATCATAATAATACCCCCCTACAGAGTTAGCTCCTAAATTAGTTGGAAAATACCAAAATTCACTTCCATCGGTCATCCAAACATACGTATATTTATAAAGGCAATTTGACATAACGCCCGAATCTATTTGGTAATTAAATCCTTGAGGCTTTTGAGGCGTATATTGAGGTGGTGGTGATGTTGGATATCCACTTCCTGGTACTGGATAGACTCCTCCTCCTGGTACTGGTACTGGTATTACTATCGGTATTACTCTTGGGAACCTTCCTGGGAATCTTCCTGGCATTCCTCCTGGGAATCTTCCTGGCATTCCTCCTGGCATTCCTCCTGGGAATCTTCCTGGCATTCCTCCTGGCATTCCTCCTGGGAATCTTCCTGGCATTCCTCCTG
>NZ_JBYTDL010000003.1:0-11326 GCF_058791335.1 Lysinibacillus sp. EB271-A1-10B | reverse complement strand
GGCGTTCCTCCTGGCATTCCTCCTGGCATTCTACTTGGCATCATCGGAAATCACCTTCACCAGGTACTTGAGCAAAAGCATTTTGAGTATCTGCAGTCCAATTTGGGTAATAACCAAAATTCACTTCATCATTCTCCTTTATGATTTAATATGCAAATGAAATCAAATACTTTTTAATCAACAATCATTCTCATTATATTAGTCATAATATGTGAAGCACGGGCTTTAATCTCGTATAAGTAAGACAAATATCACAATTCCTTTTAACAACTGTACATATAATAAATTATAGAGAGGAGGTGATACTATGTCTGAATATTACGGAAGTGGAACTGGTTCAGCATTTGCGCTAATCGTAGTTCTATTCATTCTTTTGATTATTGTCGGTGCTACTTTCATGATGAAAGGTTATTAATACTAATTACCACCTATAATGCTCATAACTGTTGTAAGGGAATACTTTTTTAAACCTTACACCTTCAAAACTTTACTAAGGATCGCTATCCTCCGGGTGATCCTTTTAAATTTCATACTCAACCTCCTGAGGTATAATAAAAAGCCACACCTCGTTGATGTGACCTTTATGAATGAAGTCTATTCTATTTCCTTTTTCACTTCTTCAACTTTAGTTTCTTCTTTTTATGCTTCTTTTTTCTTAATGCTTTCTTCTCTCAATATCTTATCATTTCTTTTTCTCTGATTAATAATTGCCTGTTGTTGTCCAGTTAAATGACTTGTTCCATAATCAAATTTCATATCAATACCACCTTTCACATTAATCATAGCGTTAATAGGAAATGATTGTTATTAATATTATTCTGCTATATGTACCACTTATTCGTCTTCATTCCTTGTACGGCTAATGCTCCAGCAATAACTAGATCATCGTGATTCTTTTCAGTATTACCTCGCTTATTACCTAATCGTCCATTTGTCTCTACAAACATTTGCATCTGCTGTAATGTATGGTTACATTCAATATTGATTAAACCTTTTTCAAACGACTCTTTAAAATCACTTATCATGATTGCTTTTGTTTTATCTGTAGTCATGTAACCTAGTTGTAACTTTTTCTTACCACGTTCATCAAAAATCTTTTGCTTATACATATTTTCATATCCACATTCTTTGCGTAACCTTTCGATTACAGATAAGCCGTAACTATTTTTCTCGACAACTAAAAAAGCGTAGTTATACCAACGTCCAAGAACGTCAATTAACTCCGCAAATTCATAAACTGCAATCTTATTTGATTCAAACGTTAATACTTGCTGCCCACCTTCATCAAATCCAACAATAGTAGATGAATCGGCATTTCCCCACTCCCTGATGCAGTATCCACACCAAAGTAATATTTTTTGCCCACTTGTGGCGAATCAAACAATACAATACCCTTACTAGCCCATTGTCGAATGCTCTCAGGTAGCTTCTCACGTACCTCATTCTTAGGAATTGGCTCTTTTGTATAGGATAATCTGTTTAATACTTTAGTTTGATTAAACACTGCATTACCTGTCGAAATTACTCTCTTCTAAACATTACGACATCACCTAGACTTGTGATAGTAACGGTGTTTAATCCGAAAGGCGAAGACTATTCAATCGACTCTGGATTTACCAGGAACTGCTTAAAAACGTTATGACGATCCTATTAGCCTCTACGGTTTTTTTGAGTAATATTCATGCGTCCTGGTGCGAGCGTAAAACCCGATTAGTAATAAAAACCGCAACTCTTTTTAAGAGCACGGTATTAATCGATACACGATTCTGCTAATTCAACCAAATTGGATAACACATTATCCGGATATTTTTCATCTAGTCTTTTAAGACATTCTGCATATTCCTTACTCTGAAATTTAAAGGCCAAATCATCGAAAACCGATGATAACCAACCAATTTCTTCTTCTGTGCAATCGTCTAAAAAACGTATAGTATCGTTCACGTCATTAAATTCTAAAATCAATTGTTATATGCAACTTTTTCATTTTTTCAATAATACTTGTTACGTTTTGTCCATTAATCACCTTTATCACCCTCCTTTATGTTAAATATAAACTAATCAAAACATTTTTTACATATAAAAAGGCACAACGTTTGATTAAAAAAACGTCATGCCTTGCGTAAATATTGCGTTATATTCAATTTACTCTGTTTCATGCCCTTGTTGTACTGCTCGTTTAACGTTTGCGTATAAAACACGAGAACTTAACGAACCAATTGCACTCGCGACTTGTAATGCGATTGATACGTCCTGTTGTTGAATTGTACCTTCTTGCCTTATGTATACCTAGGTGAAAAAATATCTATTATTGCACCTATTATTCCAGGCACAAGAGGTACTATTCAAAAAAAGACCGTAAATAAATTAAAGTGTAATGTGTCATAGAAAGCAAACCACTCAATGAAAATTGGTGATTCTGCAATTCTTCCGAATAGAGTGCCATCAATGTCTTTCAAATTAGGTATCCACCCTGTTACTTCAAATGATATAAATAATATCTGTGACAATAAGAATGAACCAATAAGGGCTACCCATGATTTTTTCCAAAATGGAATTGTATTTTTTTGTTCATTTACCAAGTTTATTCCCCTCTAATTGTTATACTTAAAACAGTTTCGTATTTGCCCAGAGAATCTTAATACAACTCCGGCGGTTTTCGTAATTTACTTGCTTGTTCATATGAAAATGCGAGTTTTATTAAAATATCCTCACTAAATGCAGTGCCTGCGAAAGTTATGCCAAATGGTCTGCCATTTTTCATATAGCCTGCAGGGACGGCAATAGACGGATATCCGGCTTTCGCGCTAATTGTCGAGCCTATATATGATGGAAACATTATCGCATCTAAATTATATTTTTTTAATGTATAATCGATTCCTTGTTCTTGAGAAAAATACAAGTCCTCTAGTTTTGCATTTAGATAGTCAGGATCTCTTAACGTGTTCGGTAAATTATCTCTCATTTCCAATTTGTCCTGCCCATATTTCAACGTTTTTTCTTGTGAACATTTATTAAATTGGATTAAATCAGAGAGAGAATGTACTGGCATGTGCGAAGGTAAATTTACAAGGAAATTATTTAAACTATGCTTTAGTTCATGTTGCGGTACTCCCCATTTCCAGTCTCTATGAAAAGAAGGAATATCGATGTCTTCTATAATAACGGCTCCTTGCTCCCTTAAAACATGAATTACGTTATTAAAAAGGGTTTCATCATATTCCTCTGACTCATAATAAGTTGTGGAGGCATTCGTATAAACCCCGATTCTAGCACCCTTTAATCCTGTACCATCTAAAAAGATTGAGTAGTCTTGATGAATCCTTCTTTCACTTTTATATGTAGATACGTCGTCTTTATCTACTCCTGTTAATACGCCCAATAAAATAGCTGCATCTGTAACCGTTCTTGCCATTGGCCCTGCTGTGTCTTGACTGTATGTAAAAGGGATAAGACCTCTACGGCTAATTAACCCAACAGTCGGTTTTATACCAACTACTGAATTTTGAATAGCGGGACTTAAAATCGAGGCGTCCGTTTCAGTTCCAATTGATAAAACAGCAAAATTCGATGCCACTGCTACTGCCGACCCCGAACTGGATCCTCCTACAAAAAGTTCTGGATCACCATAAGGATTAAGTGTTTGTCCACCTCGAGAACTATACCCTGCCCACATTGTACTCGACATACCGTTTGCTAATTCAGTCATGTTTGCTTTCCCTAAAATAACAGCCCCCGCTTCACGGAGTTTTTTCACTAGAAATGCATCCTGCTCAGCTACATAGTTTTCTAATGCTGTTACGCCTGCACTAGTATGCATAAAATCTTTCGTTTCGATATTGTCTTTTAAAACAACCGGAATTCCGTGTAGAGGCCCTCTAGCCCCTTTTGCTTGTCTTTCTTCATCTAATGCCTCAGCAATAAAAATCGCTTCAGGATTAATTTCAAGCATGGAATTAATCCTCTGTCCATCTTGATCATACTTAGCAATCCTGTGTAAATAATACATAGTTAATTCTTTTGATGTGATCTCACCATGTTCCATAGCTATCTGAATATCAATTACTGACAATTCTTCTCTCAGAAAGCTTTTAAACTTTATCTCCATTCAAGTTCCCCACCCTTCATTTCTAAATTATACCAAATAAATCAAATTATCCTCAAAATATTATTCCTACTTTAGTGTTTTAAACATAATGCTCTCATTTGTTCGTATTTAACAACGAGCTAGTCCATTCGTTTCCTATTATCCAATTAACTACCAAATAATTATTTACTGTGCTACACTCTGAATACAGATACAATTTCCAGTTATTTTATAAAAGGACGGGATGGGAATCATAGAAGATGCTTAAATGTATTTGGGGTGCTTTAATGTGTATATATGGTGTGTCTTTATATATCAAATATTTTCAAAAACTAAGTGAAGGATGGAATATTACTCTTCATTTTTTATCAGGAAGTCTATGTATTATAGGAATTTCATTAATTATTCAGGCAAGAAGAACGCTTAAGTAATCTGGACCTATTAAGCAACATTTGTAATGTTATCGTTTCACACATGCCTGTATAACAAGATTAGCTATCATCTTATTCTTTTAGAAATAAAAAGCAGGCTTAAGAGGTGAACGAAATGAATATTATTAATTTTGATTTAGGAACTCTAATACTTTTTCTAATGGTATTACTTTTAATTATTAGTATTTTTGGATTTGTCATTAGAAAGTTGCTAGGTGTCGAGAGAAAGAAATGGTTTTCTTATGATTACGTTAACGAAAGACATAAAAAACTAGATTTATCAGTACGAATAATTTATTTGAGTCTAGTATTTATTAGTTCGTATTATAAATTTAACAATGATAATGTTAGAATTACTTGGTATTTTGAGTTATGGTTCATCATAATTGTCTTTTTAGTAACCTCTGAAATGTTACGAGCATTTATGGAATGGAAATACGCGGAAAATAAAAAAGATGCTGTTGCTACTATTGCAGAAATGATGTTTATGATTAGCATAGTATTTTTGACGATAAAGACTGATTTTTTTGGCTTATTTAATAGTTAATTCGGAAGAAATTGAAAACAAACAAGGCTATTTCGCAGATAATCTATCCCTGCAAAATAGCCTTTTTTCTTTAGTTACTAAATCTCTGTGTAAGCTTTTGTAAATCTTCTGCTTGTACACATAGGTCTTGTGACACTACTGTGTTGATTGCTTGCATTGAGGCACTTTGTTCATCAACGGAGTGTAAAATGACTTCTGTGGAATTGGTTAAACTTTCCATTCCATTTGCGATTGTCGAAACTAATTTTGTAACTTCATTCGCACTACTTGAAAGCTCTTCAGCTGTTGCGGAAATATCCTCTAGCTGATTCGTCATTTTGCTAACATGCTGAGAGATCGTGCCAAATGACTTTGTAGCCTCATCAATGACATAGACGCCCTGCTGAACGTTTTTTAAGTCTTCTTCGACAGAGGTTGCTACTTGTTTTGTATCGCTTTCAATGCCAACTACTAGATCGACAATTTGAATAGCCGAATGCTTAGATTGCTCCGCTAGTTTTCGAACTTCCTCTGCTACTACTGCAAAGCCTTTACCATGCTCTCCTGCGCGCGCCGCTTCTATCGCTGCATTTAATGCAAGTAAATTCGTTTGATCTGTAATAGCCGTAATCATGTCTGTCATAGATTTTATATCTGTCATTTTGCCTGATAATTGCTGCATTAAGTTACTTGTTTTTTCAGTAGAATCTGAAATGAATTCCATTTGATTTTTAGCTACATGTAAAATTTCCGCACCATTGCCTGCAATATCGTTTGCTTCTTTCGCATGATCAAATACATCTTGTGTAGCCACGGTAATACGCTCAATGCCATCAGCTGTTTCTTGCATAGCTATAGCGCTTTCATTTGCAGAATGTGCTGCTTTTTTAAGGCCCTCAGTCGTATTCTCCATTTGTGAGTCTACTTCGTTTATCGCATCTGCAATTTCATTTGTACTTGCTGATAGCTCCTCTATGCTCGCTGATAAATCGGTAGAACTACTAGCAATTTTTTGTGTCATCATATGTAATTGTTCTTTCATCTCAATAAATGCTTTACCTAAAGCTGCAACCTCATCTTTGGATTTTATCTCGATAGGAGAAGTGGTCAAATTTCCTTCAGCTATAGCTTGAGCGGATACTGCTAATTGTTTAATTGGATTAATAATTTTGTATTTCACATAGAAAATACACGATATTGTCATAGTAAATCCTATTACTGTTAATAAAGTGGACATCCACTCTAATGACTTTAAATTTGCTAAGTCAATAATTAAAATAAGACCCATGATAACATTTAAAAATGAAAAGCCAATTATACTTTTTTGTCGTAAACTCATACTAAATTCCCCTAACTATAATAGTATTCCTTAGTATTCCCATAATCAATTATAGTTTAAAATCCCTAAAATTCCTAGAAAAAAACACCAACTTTTGTAAGAAAAAAGAATTATAAAACAGGAAGTTTTTTCGTATTGTTCAAAACTATTGTGTCGAAGTTGTGATATAAAAGTTCGACTCTTCGTCAAGGGAGATTTCCGTAAAGACTGGGCGTTCTCTAGAGGAGGTGTTGGTTGGGTTTTGAACAACTAAAAAAGCACTTTGCTCTAGACAAAGTGCTTTCAACATAAATTATTTTAATTTCATAATACTTGAACCCGCAATACCTGGGTGAGTCATCTCATATGGATCTAGAATTAAATCTAATTGTTCTTTCGTTAGTACACCCTCTTCAAGGCAAAGCTCACGAATTGAACGACCAGATAGAATTGCTTCGCGTGCAAGGCGTGCAGCTACTTCATAGCCAATATGTGGGTTCACTGCTGTTAGTACGCCAACACTTTTTTCCACATATTCTTTCATGCGGTCTTCGTTTGCTTCAATATCCTTCAAGCAATTTTGTGTAAATGCTCGGAACACGTTATTCATAATACTAATAGATTGAATTAAGTTAAAGACAAGTACAGGCTCCATTACGTTTAATTCTAATTGTCCTGCTTCAGATGCTAAAGAAATCGTATGGTCATTACCAATTACTTGGAATGCTACTTGGTTAAGTACCTCTGGCATAACAGGATTTACTTTACCTGGCATAATAGAAGATCCAGGTTGACGCGCTGGTAAAATGATTTCCCCTAATCCAGCACGTGGACCAGAAGCCATTAAACGAAGGTCATTAGCAATTTTCGACATATTAATCATACAGATTTTTAATGCGCCTGATACTTCTGTATAAGCATCCGTATTTTGTGTTGCATCTACTAAATGTGTAGCGCCTTTAAGCGGTAATCCTGAAATTTCAGCAAGATGAAGATCCACTGCTTGAATATAGTCAGGGAATGCATTTAAGCCTGTTCCAACAGCTGTTGCTCCCATATTTACATCATATAGATTTGGGCGAGTTTGGCGAATACGCGCAATATCACGAGTGATCACACGGCAATACGCTTCAAATTCTTGCCCTAATCGAATCGGTACAGCGTCTTGTAAATGCGTACGACCCATTTTAATTACATGCGCAAATTGCTCCGCTTTTTGGTGGAACACTGCTTGCATGTTTTCCATTGTAAGAAGTAGTTCATCTATCAAATTCAAAACAGCAATATGAATAGCTGTTGGGAAAGCATCATTCGTTGATTGAGACATATTTACATGGCTGTTAGGGCTAATTGTATGGTAGTCCCCTTTTTCTTTGCCTAAAATCTCTAAAGCACGGTTAGCAATAACTTCGTTGGCATTCATATTTATCGATGTGCCAGCACCACCTTGGATTGGGTCTACGATAAATTCAGCATCCCACTCACCATCAATAACTTCTTGTGAAGCTTCGACAATTGCATCTCCGATTTCTTTTGAAAGTAGGTGTACCTCCATATTACTCAAAGCAGCTGCTTTTTTAACAATACCCATTGCTTTAATAAGTGCAGAATGAATTGTATACCCTGTAATCGGGAAATTTTCAGTTGCACGAAGCGTTTGGATTCCGTAATAAGCATTGCTTGGTAAGGCGCGTTCACCTAAAAAGTCTTTTTCTATACGTTGTGTGGACATAATTGTCGTCTCCTTTTATGTAATCCTCACACTTGATAGTAGCTAATAACTGTCGTAATGTAAACAGTCAATTGTCTGTAAAGTGAAAAATAATCAGTTTCAGCTTTACGTTATTGTATCCGGAGGCTTTATTTTCATTCATTTCACCACCTTGAGCCGCTTCGCTTTCGAAAAAAAATAAAACCGAGCGCAATTTTTACGCTCGGTTTATCATTATTTATTAGAAGTCACTGTAAAACGACTGTTTACATGCTTTGGATTTTCAATTTCATCCAACACTGCAACGGCATAATCTGCATAGCTAACATAACTTTCGCCAGAAGCATTCACTAATAAATGATCTTCTCCAGCAGTATAGCTACCTGTACGTGGACCTTCTGGATCAAAGAAAGCTGATGGACTTAAAAATGTCCAAGTAATAGTAGATTGTTGTAAGTCGTATAGATTTTCACCTTGATTTTTAGCTGTTGCGTAATACATTTCTGGAAAATCAGGTGTATCCATTACGCGTACATTTTTCTCTGGGTCTACAAACAGACTACCCGCTCCACCGACAACAAATAATTTTGTATTAATACCATTGAATATATCTATTAAATGACGACCAGCTTTCACATGTAATTCTTCCTGACCAGCAGGTGCACCAAACGCATTTACGACTACGTCAAAGCCTTTCACATCTTCTTGAGATAATGCAAAAACTTCCTTTTCAATTACTGAAATATTTGCTGTTACTTTTGAAGCTGAACGTACTATTGCAGTTACATCATGATCACGTTGCAGTGCCTCCTCCACAATCTTTTTTCCTGCTTTCCCTGTTGCACCAATTACTGCGATTTTCATCATTCTAATTCCTCCTATTTTTCAATTGTAACTAATTTAGTTACAGGTTAGATACAAAAGATCGACTTCGTTTATTTACGAAGTTGATCTAACACATCCTGTAAAGTCTGTGCTTGAAGTTGTTCTTCCATTGCATGCCAAACAGATGTATAAACACCTTCCAATGTCCGTTGGATTTTCTGACCAACTGAACATGCTGGATTTGGCTCATCATGAATCGCAAATAGCTGCTCTGGCCCATCAATCGCATGGTAAATAGCTAAAAGCGTTAAATCTTTTGGCTCTACTAAAAGATCATAGCCTGGAATACCTGTTTGCGAGGTAAGCAAACCCGCTTTTTTTAGCACACCAATCATACGTCGCACAACAACTGGATTTGTATTCACACTTCCAGCAATGTACTCAGACGTCAGCTGATTTTTATCAGATGTTGTAGCAATAAGCGAAAGAATATGGATCGCTACCGAAAACCGACTGTTCACCATATGTATCACCACCTGTTGTAACTATTATAGTTACAGGTTTGAATAAAAGCAAACAAATTGCTTTATTTGTACCTGCATTTATTTTTTTCATATTACGGAGTATTATACTTTCTTAACGTAAATAACTAATTCTTGTCGTATTTCTCCATCTTCCTCATAAAAATCTAAGTTATGAAATTCATACTTAAAATGGCCAACCGGAAACGTCACACTTTCCCCCTGTGCCGCAGCTAATGTACCTGCCACATCATGTGACACCATATGCAAAAGCTCTGTACCTAAAACTGAATCTACAAATACCACGTTCATAAAAAAACACCTCCTCAGCTATTATAGCTTAGAAGGCGCTTACAATTACAGTCTTTCTTCATAACGTTTCAAGCGAATTTCCTCAATGACTTCCATCATTATTTGAATTTGCTCCAATGTTAATTTTGTAGAGATGTGTGGTAGCTCAAATTCCACTGTTGCTTGAGGAGTATTCGTCAGCACCTTTGTCCTTAAACGCTGCTCACGCTCTCTTCCATCTATTTGAAAAATCAATGATCTCCTCACACCACTCACCTCTAGATTTTTATTTTAACTTCCATATTAAAACTTATATCGGAAAAAACTTGAAAAATTTAAATATCTTTTATATTTTTTAGAAAGTTTTGTTCTTTTATATGTATTAAAGGGTTTCTCTCTTTTGGTGTTTTATTCGTCGGTTTGGCGGTTTTAGTCACGATTTTGATGGTTCTTTCCATCGCTTTGGCGGATCTTTCCACGATTTTGACTGTTCTATCCGTCATTTTGACTGTTCTATCCGTCATTTTGACTGTTCTATCCGTCATTTTGGTCACTCTATCCACGATTTTGCATGTTCTATCCATCATTTTGGCTTTCATCCTTCACTTTGCCGTTTCTTTCCGTCGCTTTGCCTGTCCCTTCCGTCACTTCGGCTCTTCCTTCCGTCGCTCTGACTGTTCTTTCTACCGCTTCTGCTCTTCCTTCCGTCGCTCTGACTTCTTTCCGTCACATCGGCTCTTCCTTCCGTCTCTCTGCCTGTCCTTTCCGTCACTTCGGTTCTTCCTTCCGTCACTTTGGCTCTTCTTTCCGTCACTTTGGCTCTTCTTTCCGTCGCTTTGGCTCTTTCATCCGTCGCTCTGCCTGTTCTTTCCGTCACTTTGGCTCTTCCTTCCGTCGCTCTGCCTGTCCTTTCCGTCACTTCGGTTCTTCCTTCCGTCACTTTGGCTCTTCTTTCCGTCGCTTTGGCTCTTTCATCCGTCGCTCTGACTGTTTCTTCCGTCACTTTGTCTCTTCCTTCCGTCGCTCTGCCTGTTCTTTCCGCCGCTTCTGCTCTTCTTTCCGTCGCTTTGCCTGTCCTTTCCGTCACCTCGGCTCTTCCTTCCGTCGCTTTGACTCTTCTATCCATCATTTTGGCCTCTCTATCCACGATTTAGCCGGTTCTATCCATTCTTTCCGTCGCTCCGATCTATCTATCTCCCACTTCAATGTTTGTTTACATAAAAAAAGGTTCTAAGTCAAATGTTGGGGTGCTGTAATCTTTCAGCACCTTAACCCAGATGAACCCCGATTTCTTTATACTTTAAATTTAATAAGATTTTTGCTCGAAAGTGATCGAAACGTCGAAAGCCATATGCATTCCGTTTCATCACTTTTGTTTTATTATTAATACCTTCCAAGAAGCCGTTAGAATAACCAAAACTAAAGCTATTTAAGATTTCTACTTGCCAGTTTTTAAATGTTTGAATTGCTTTTAAGAAAGCTGGTAATTTTGCCTCTTCTACCTTACGGTAAAAAGCTAATAATCGCTTTTTCACTTCTACAACATCATTCTTTGTCTTTGCCCAATCAAACCATTCACAATAGATTTCCTTTAATTCATGAGCTACTTTCAATGTTTC